>DATENM010000132.1 GCA_035275065.1 Blastocatellia bacterium | reverse complement strand
GCAGCTGGAGAAGGACAATCAGGCGCGGCGCGAGCTGACGATAGAGCAGCGCAACGAGTTGGCAGAGCGGGCGCGGCAGGTCGAGGAGTTAGAGGCGAGGCGGCGGCGGGAGGTCGAAGAGTTAGAGGCGGCGCGGGCGCGGCAGGCTGAGGAGTTAGAGGCGGCGCGAGCGCGGCAGGTCGAGGAGTTAGAGGCGGGGCGGCGGCGGGAGGTCGAGAATCTGGTTTCGCAGATCCATTCCCTCAACGCTCAACTCGCCGATTTACAATCCTTACCAACGACGGTTGAAGAACTGACTGCAAAGCTGACAGAAAGAGAGCAGGAGATAGAACGGCTAAATAAGCTCATTGAAATGAAGGATGGGTTACTTCCCAAATTCAAAGAGCATGAGTTAGCGCACCTCTACCTGGACGGCCTTCAAGGATTAGAGATAGGCCCAGCCGCGCACAACCCATTCGGGCTGAACACGCGCAACGTCGCTCCAAAGGAAGATTATGAGATATACGCCGCCGAATCGCGGCGCATTCATGGGATTGAGCCTGCCAGAATTGACATCTGGGCACACGCCGACCGCATCCCCGTGCGCGACCAGAGCGAAGACTTCATTCTCAGCAGCCATGTCGTCGAGCATCTGCCGAACGTCATCGCGGCCTTCATCGAGTGGAACCGGGTCGTCCGCGACTCCGGCTACGTCTTCATGATTGTCCCGCTGAGGGACGCCTTCGAAGGTGATGTGTCTCGCGAGCTGACGCCGTTTGAGCACTTCATCGAAGACTACGAGCTGGGCTTAACGCTCGACACGCACCCGACCGACGGAGTACCTGGCGGGAGGATGGGCCACTACCACACATTCACTCCCGAAGTCTTGTTGAAGGTCGTCGAATACATGAAAAGGAAAGGGCTTTGCCGGTGGGAGATGATCGCCCGCGAGGATATCGACACCAAATTTGGGAATGGCTTCACCCTGGTTTTCAGGGTAAGACACAACACTTGATATGAGCAGTGTGAGAGGATTGCAAATATGGACTCACGAAGCCTATCGAAATCTTATGACGCCTACTATTACGCGCACGGCTGCGGCGAGCCTTATCAGCGCAGCGAAAAATGGCTGCGCTTTTTCAGGTCAGTCGCAGAGCGCGTCGTTACAGGATTTCAGCCTTCCACGGTCCTGGATGCCGGCTGCGCCATGGGGTTTCTGGTCGAGGCATTGAGGGATAAAGGCATCTTCGCTTACGGCATCGACCTGTCAGAGTACGCCATCTCGCAAGTGCGCGAAGACATCCGCCCCTTCTGCCGCACCGGCTCGCTGACCGAGCCGCTGCCGCAGTCCTATGATCTGATCGTCTGCATCGAAGTCCTCGAACACCTCTCGGCCGACGAAGGCCAGCAG
>DATENM010000130.1 GCA_035275065.1 Blastocatellia bacterium | reverse complement strand
GGTGTGGGGCAAGTGTGATAGGTTGCGCATCAGAGAACTCCTTCGTTGTTGGTGTTGATGGACAATGCCAATTATCACCGAAGGAGTTTCTTTTTCATCCCCCTACAGGCTTCTTTACTTAGCTTGATGCGCATGGGGCGGTCTGCGTGCCGCCCCTGCTCTTATAGACTGGGTGATGGTATTCAACCTTTTGGCGTGCGGTAATCGGCTTAGTGCATAAATGGCAGGTCATAATTCAAAACCTCCCATCCGCAAGCCACGCTCGCATTTGAAGTGTGAGCAGGTAGGATGCTCACAGGCTTTCTTGATGAGGACGCCAGAAACGTTCTTCGCGCCGCGCCAGGCTGCATCTTCAAGCTGGCTTTCGAGTTCTTCAGACCACTCCTGATAGCCTTCTTCGGCCATCAAGCGCATCACTTCGTCATGCTCAGACTCGGTGACGCTGTAGAGTTCTTCGCTATAGCGTTCAGCATCAAACTTGTTGTATCCTGTCATTGCGTAAATCGCTTTCTCCCTGTTCAAGCAGGGGGATATTCAAGGCTCAGGTGCTATCAACACTTGAGCCTTTACCTTTTCTTGCCTGACTTCTTTCCGGTGCGTGTTGTCAGCGGGAGAGTGTCTTACTCGTGCCTGCCTTGCGCTCGTCGCTACCTTGCTGTGCCTCTCGGTGCGGCTTTCGCCGTATCCCTTTCGCTTCGCGCTTCGTTGGAGTGTGGCGAACGGCTAAGACCGCCTTTCTGCCTGCCACTCTGTTTCAATCAACCTTATAAAAAGATTGTATCGCATACGATATGAATCAACAAGATAATTATATTGATTGCGATACGAATTAGTATCAATAGATTTCATCGCGCGCGATATGAATAAAGTGTTATGATGGCATCGCAAGCGATACGATCTGATTGCTTGGCGATGGACGCTTTGCTAGATTGGTGAACATGAAAAAAGGAGAAGAAAAGATGCTTACGGTTGAAGAAGCTGCTAACAAGCTCGGCGCTGCGGTTGTGAGCGTTCGAGTGTGGGCGCGCACAGGGCGCTTTCCAGGCGCACAGCGCGAGGATTCCCCGCGTGGCCCTTATTGGCTCATACCTGAAAGCGCGCTTGAGGGGTTCCAGATGAGCAAGCCCGGCCCGAAGCCTGGTAGTAAGCGGAAAGGCAAAATTAAAGAGTGAGCTTTAGACTGCTAGATAGGGTCTAAGCCAACCAAGAAAGACATGGCCTTCCAGTTTTACAATTAATCTCAACCGGGGCCTTGTTAAGCTGCTCTGCTTAACAACCGTCTTATTTCTCTTCAGGTTTCTCCTTTGGTCGGCGGCCTTCCTTCAGTTCTTCTACCTCTTCAACGCGCTTAAAGAACTGAGGGTCTTGCATCTTTATCAGAGCGTATATTCCGGCGCGTACTATCTCACTTTTTGTTATGTCTACGGGCCTATTACTTTTCCCCAGAGCTAATCGCTGATAGCGTAGACGTAGGTTTTCTATCTGCTCAACATCTTCTAGCACTAAGCTGAATTGGCAGCCCTTAGCCCTCTTCTGTAGCTTAGGATTTTCCTCGTCGGATTTTGGCTTCATAGGCTCACCCAGGCCAATCATTATAGCCTATGCTTGAAGTTTGGCTATATATTATTTTCTATGTTGATAGTTAATAGAGTATTTAGAATATTGTGTACAAACTCCAACGATTGTGTTTTAATAGCCGTGCGTATATTATTCGCGACCTATTTACTTATGTATACACGCGAATCAGACTTGGTAAGAGATTTTGTTAGCCTTTTGCGTAGCAACTTTACGCCTTGGCCTGACTTGGATGTAGCCTTTGAGTTCGATTACCAAGCGGGTAGGGTTGACGTTATTGGCGCTAACATCTTTAGAGACTTATTCTCGTTTGAAGCCAAACTGACTCGCTGGCGCGAGGCGCTACATCAAGCCTATAGAAACACCTCGTTTTCGCATCACTCTTATGTAGTCTTACCGGAATCAACGGCGCAAAAAGCAATTGCCTACTGTCATGAGTTTGAAATTAGAGAGGTCGGCCTTTGCTCGGTGGGTCACAGCGGAATTGTACTTGAGATTCCGTCCTCTCGACAGCATCCAATCTTGACTTGGCTAACAGGGAATGCGTTAGAATACATCATCCAGGTAAATAAGACCAAGTTAGCCAGTGAGGCGCATGACACAGAACCAGCCTTCAATGCCGCTGATTGCCGAGGAGTTCAGCAAGTCCAATAACTATAAGAGTGTATCTTTCGCAGGACAGGGCGCGTTCAAGGAAACCTACAGAGTCATAACAGATCAAGGCTCACCTTTAGCACTAAAGCTGCTGAATCCCGCAAAAGGCAATCTTGCTCGCTCAGAACGCGAGATTGAAGCAATGAAGCGATGTGATTCACCGCACATAGCAAAACTATATGATTCAGGTAAATACATTGCTTCTGATGGGATCGAATACATCTATTCGATTGAAGAATATCTTGATGGCGGCACCTTAACTGACAAATTAACTGGCAAGATGGCCCCAGACGTGGTTCGCCATTACGGACTATTCCTAGCGCAAGCTCTCAAACATCTAGCAGCTCTTAACTTGGTTCATCGAGACATTAAACCGGACAATATAATGTTTAGGTTAAGTTCAGATGATCCTGTCTTAGTAGATTTAGGTGTTGTCCGCGACCTGTCTCAAATCTCATTAACACAAACTTGGCTAGATCGAGGGCCTGGAACGCCGTACTATGCGGCCCCAGAGCAGTTGAACAATCAAAAGCATTTGATTGACTGGCGAACAGATCAATTCAGCTTAGGCGTGGTTTTAGGTATCTGTCTGACAGGGGAACATCCTTTTGCCCAACAGTCTCAGATGGACCCTGTAACAGCCGTTGGCCAGAGAAAATCATGTCGGCCTGAATTTAAGGATGAAGCGGTTAAGCTTGGTCTGCCTAACCTCATTAAGATGGTACAACCCTGGTCCGTTCATAGATTTCAAATGCCGGATGATTTAATAAAAAGCTTTCAAAGCTGATGGAGGGAAACTATGGCCGCATACTTTCAAATGGGTGACAGGACAGAGAACCTAGTGGGCGAAACTGATCTGGATGATTTTACAGGCATTATCCTTAGTCCAATCAATCGCAAGCCTGAACAATTACTGAAAGATGTTTCTACGTTTCAAAATAAAGATAAATATAAAATAGATTACGATATTATCTTAGACCCTCAGTTATACGTTCCGCGAGGCAACCGTGGACATCTTCCAGAGTATACCTATTTCCCTACAATGTTCGACACGCTTGATTCTTCGACAGCCTCCTATTGGGAAAAACTATCTGTCGATCTCAGCGACTACGCAAAACCATTAAGTGTTAATGCTGTAGCGTCACCTGCGATAGTACCTAATGTCTGGTCTGATGACTATTACGCCAACTGCGTTCAAGGCTTCAAAGTGATGGCTGATAAGTTAAGCGGCACTGATAAGCGACCGCTATTCACCTTAATTGTAGGGTTTGCTGAAATGGAAAGCCGGGATTATGTTTTGAATCTTGCCTCAATTGTATCCGGTACGAATCCAAGCGGTTATTATCTCATAATTAAAAGCGACTTCCTGCCAAGACGCGAAATGGTTGGGGAAATGCAGTTGGCCGGTATTATGGAGTTGATAAACGCTCTTGAAGCTACCGGAAAGCCCGTTCTAGTCTCTCATTGTGACTCTGAAATGCTCTTGTTCAAAGCGGCTGGCGCAAAACACTGTGCTACAGGTAAGAATTTTAATCTTCGGAGATTTACCAAATCGAGATATGAAGATAAATCTGGGGGTAAGGGACAGGCTGCATATTGGTTTGAGCAAAGTATCCTAGCATATATTCAGGAGGCAGATATTGGCCGATTACAAAGGAGAGGACTGACTCACCTTTTAGGCGTAGGATACTCCAATAATCACTGGTCAGCAAAAATCCTAACCCTCATCAGCAATCCTCTACATAAAGAGGCATGGGTTAAACTTGGGGCGCGTCAGTACCTAGCTTGGTTTGGAAAAACAGAAAAGGCCCTAACAGAGCCAGATGCCACGGCAACCGTAGAGGATATTTTATTGACAGCCGAAGGCAATTGGGCAGAGCTTAAAACCAATAGGTTCATATTTAGTCATCCGCTTAATGATGGGCTTTGGGTTCGAGATTGGAGACTGGGTTTAGATGAGTATAGCACACGATTGTAGCAGTCTAGCCGTTCCTTCCTAGATTCTACCTTTACGCCTTGCCTGTTGGATTTTTTTAGCAGGCGGGTGGTTTTTTTTGCAGGAATAGTTCGTTAGCAGTTTTTTAGCAAAGCCAAACTAATCTGCCTCGCTTCAAAACGTCGCCTGAATCCCAAGCTCATAGCTGGACTGAATCAAGGAGCACAGATTGTGCGCCAGGAACTTGCAAAGCATCTCGTTGGCCTGCGATTCTGACAGCAACCCTGACAGCAGACAGGCTAAGACGCTATGGAAACAGGTGGACGGGGCAACACATAAATCATTGATTCTTGAATTGAGCTTGCAGGATTTACGTTACAAAATTGTGCCGTAGATTGTGCCGTAACCCCTTCGGATTCTCCAGCTAACTGCTGATTTTTCAGTAATCCTCAGTAATACTTCAAGTCACGGCACAATCGCGGCAACCTCACTGACAACAATCACTTAGAAGCACTCAGTAGCACTCAGTCGTCTTCCGCTTCGCCTTCGGGCACGATGGCGACCTCCAATTTTTTTTGGCTGCTCTCCATCGCACCTGTTGAGCTTAAATTTTAGCCGGGGCTAATTGATCTCGGCTATTGATGAGTGTGTGGGCGACGACGGTCAAAAGGATGATCGCCCCACCAATCATCGCCAATCGGCTCGGCCTCTCGCCAACCACCAGAAAAACCCACACAGGGTTTAAGAGCGGCTCAACGAAACCGATGATGCTGGCATCGAAGGGCCGCACCCCGCCCGCCATCCCATAGGTGAAAAGAATATAAGCAATACCGATTTGAATGACTCCGAGGTATAAGATCGCAACGACATCCTTGCTGGTTGGCTGTGGCGGGTGGAGCGCCAGAAACGGCAGCATGAATAGCACCACCAGGAGATTGCCGTAAAAAGCCGACACCGCCGCGTTCTTACTTTCCAGCGAGCGCCGATGGCGCAGCAGGATGAAATAGAGCGCAAACAACACGCCTGACGCTAACGCCACGAGGTTGCCGATAAACATATTGGGGGCAAGCTTGTCTTCCGCGTTTGGCCTATCCCAAAAGAACAAGCTCATGCCTGCGAGGCATAAAACGACGGTCAGCAGGTCAATGCCGCGAAAGCGATCCTTCAGGATCAGCGGCGAAAGCATCAATATGTAAATGGGCGCGGTGTATTGTAAGAAGATCGCGTTGGCGGCGGTCGTCGCCTTGGTGGCGTAGACAAAAGAGATCAGAATTCCCGCGAAAAGCAGCGAGGTCAGGAAAGTAAAAGGGCTCAGCTTTAGCCCCTTTCTGTAGGTGAAAATGCCGATGGTGATGACCGCAAAGAGCGAGCGACCGCAGTTGACCGCGAACGCATCAACGGTCGTCATTTTGATGAAGAGCCCGCCCGTGCTCCACAGTAACACCGCAAATAAAACGAAGAGGACGGGCGGCAGTGTCGTCGTTGCTTTTTGTCTATGCACCCACGCCTTTTGCCTTTGCCCGCGGCGAAACCTTCTTGACGACGAATAAGAGTCCAGAGCCGATGAGCCACCCGACCAGCGGGCCGATGACTAAGCCGACAATCAAATGCGCCGACACGTGCAGCCAGGTCTTGCCGTCGGTTCCGCCGCTGTACTCGGGCGCGCTAAAGACGTTGTCTGTGTGCGTGAAAATCGCGATGACGATGCCCGCAACAACGATGCCCTGCGAGACCACGCTTTGAACAAAGACGAGCGGCAGCAGTTGCTTGTAGCTACCGAAGCCGGTCGTGTGGACGCGAATGGCATAGTAGATCAGGCCGAGCAGGGCAACGACAGAGATGCTGAGCCACCTGGTCGCCGAATTGGAAACGCCGGCCAGCGACAGGATCAATCGTCCGAGACCCACAGCCAGAATCAACAGCAGGATCGCCCGCTGAAATTTGAGGTACTGCGAAAGGGTTTTGCCGAATATCGTCATGGTTCCTCCTGAGATGGAATGCTCGTGAGCGCAGGCGTTATATCACGCGCAGGGTTGCCGGGGCAATCGAATCAGTTGGAGGAGCGGCAACTCACCGACGGTCACTACGCCAGCAGCTTGATGAATCGCTTGGGCTGCTCGGAATAGCCTGCGCGGATGTAAAAGCGGTGTGCCGCTTCGCGCTGCGCGCCGCTGCTGACTTCGATGCGCTCGCAGCCCCATTGCCGGAAAATCGCTTCCGCCGCTTCGAGCAGTCTGCCGCCGATGCCGCGCCCGCGATACTCGTCTGACACCACGAGCGTTGAAATGCGACCGTCCGCCGGGCGATGCAAGAAGCGTGTGCGATGCAGCACGACCAGAGCAATGGCCTTTGCCTGATCGACGGCGACCAGGATGCAATCGCCGGCCTCAGTGAGGGCGTTGAGCCGCTCCCGCGCAGTTGCCGCAGTGGTGGAATAGCCAAGCTCACCCACGAGTGAAGCCAGCGCTTCCGCATCGGCTTGGCGCGCCGGTCGAATGCTGATTGCCTCGCTATCGTGCTCTGCCATTTACATCACCTGATGGCGGGCTAAGCGCAGCTCCAGATGCCGCTTCACGTCAGGCCATTCAGCGGCAAGGATGCTGTAGATGAAGCTGTCCCGCACCGTCCCGTCGCGTCGCGCTGTGTGATGGCGGAGAACGCCATCCCGCTTGGCCCCCAGCGCTTCAATCGCGCGCTGCGAAGCCAGGTTGAAGTTGTCCGTGCGCAAGCCCACCACTTTGCAGCCAAGCGTGTCGAACGCGTGGCCGAGCAGCACCAGCTTGCAGGTCGTGTTGACAGCGGTGCGTTGCCAGCGCTTGCCGTACCACGTGTAACCGATCTCGACGCGGTCAATCGCGGCGACGATGTCATGATAACGCGTGCTGCCGATGACCGCGCCGCTCTCCAGCTCGCGCACCACCCACGGCAGCATGTGGCCCTCGCGTTGCCCCGCGAGCGCGCTGGTGATGTAGGCATGTGTCTCCTTCGGTTCTGGAATCCATGTGAACCACAGCTCCCACAGCCTGCCGTCAGCCGCGGCCGCAGCCAGCCCCTCCTCGTGCTCATAACCGAGAGGCTCCAGCCGTACGCCGTGGCCCTCAAGTGTGACCGGGTGGATGTTGATCATATTGGCCTTTCCATGGCTTTCATTTCATTCATAGCGTAAGGCGATGATCGGCTCGACCTTTGATGCGCGGCGCGCCGGCAGATAGCTCGCCAGCAAGGCAATCCCGCCCAGCAATGCCGAGACCAGCACAAAGGTCAAACGGTCGGTGGCGCTGACCGCAAAGAGCAGGCTGGCCATCAGCCGCGTCAATCCAAAGGCCGCCGTCAGCCCCGTGGCAATCCCCGCCGCTACCAATAGCGACGCTTGTCGGATAACCAGTCGCAAGATGTTTCTTTGCTCGGCGCCTAATGCCATGCGGATGCCGATCTCGTGCGTGCGCTGGGTGACCCAGTAACTCATCACGCCATAGATGCCTGTGACCGCAAGCAACAGCGCGAGCGCCGCAAACACCCCCAGTAACCGCATCGAGAAGCGTCGCCGCGCCAGCGCCTCGTAGAGTCGCTGATCCATCGTCGAGACTTCAAAGACCGGCAGCTCCGGGTCAAGCGCATGAATTTCGTCGCTGGCCGCCGCAGTCAGCTTCACAGGGTCGGATGAAACGCGCGCGATGACGTAGCGCGTCCCGACAGGAATTTGATTGACCGGGTAATAAACGCGAATCAGCGGCTCGTCTTCCGCACTGAATTCTTTCTCGTAGCGCACCACCCCGACCACCGTGCGCCACGAGCCGCTGCCGCGCTTGACGCGCTTGCCAATCGGGTCCTGGCCGGGCCAGAAGCGCTCGGCCAGGTGTTCGTCAACAATCGCCACTTCGGGCGAGCCCTTCTTATCGCGCTCGTCGAAGGTTCTCCCCCTGGTCAAAGGGATGCCGAGCGTCTGGAAATAATCAGGGCTGATGAATCCCTCATTCGAGATGATCAATTCCTGTGCGTCCTTCGGCACGTAGCCGTCGATCTGAAGCGGCCCCCAGCCGAGCGCGTTCGAGCTGAGCGGCAACAGGTAGCTAGTCGCCACGGTTTCGACGCCGGGCAGCGCCTGCACGCGTTCGCTGAGCCGTTGATAAAAAGCGATCACGGCGTCGGCGTTGGGATAACGGGTCGCGGGCAAGGCCAGCCGCAGCGATAAGACGTTGTGGGTGTCGTAACCGGGGCTGGCGTTGGCGATGCGCTGATAGGAGCGAATCAACAGCCCCGCGCCGATCAATAGCACCAGCGAGAGCGCCACTTCAGCGACGACCAGCAGGTTGCGAATATGCCAGGGGCCGCGGCCCAACGCGCCGCCGGTCGAGCGCCGCCCGCCATCCTTTAGCACTTCGTTGAGATCGACTCGTGAAGCGCGCAATGCCGGAATCAATCCGAAGACTACGCCGGTCAGCAGCGACACCAGGAAGGTGAAGCCAAGCACGCGGCCATCTATGCCGACTTCGTTCAAGCGCGGAATGCTGGCCGCGCCGAATACCCGCAAGGCTTTCACAGTAACGACGGCCATCAGCAGACCTAAAAGCCCGCCCGCCAGCGCGAGCAGCACGCTTTCCGTCAGCAGTTGCCGCAGCAGCCGCAAGCGCCCGGCGCCGACCGCCGCGCGAATGGCGATCTCTTTTTGCCGCGTCGCGGCGCGCGCCAGCAAGAGGTTGGCGACATTGGCGCAGGCGATCAACAAGACAAAGCCGACCGCGCCGAACAGCACAAACAGCGCCAGCCGCAGGCCGCCTACGACTTGCGAAAGCAAGGGGACGACACTCAGCGTCAGCCCGCCATCTTTCGGATAAGCTGCCGGGTATTGCTGCTTCATCTGCTCGGCCAGCAGATCCATTTCGGCTTGCGCCTCAGCAGCCGTCACGCCCGGCTTCAGCCTGGCAAAGATGTTGTAGTCTTCGTGGCCGCGATCCGCGCGGTCGCTATCGCTCATCGGCAACGGCAACAGGACCTCGGCTTTTTGAATGCCGTTGACGGTCGGCATGATCTCTTTGCTCAAGCCAAAATCCGCGGCCATCACGCCGACAATCGTAAAGCTCTTATCGTTCAAGACCAGCGATTGGCCGATGACCTCTGTGTCAGAGCCAAAGCGGCGCTGCCAGAACCCGTGACTGAGAATGACCGTCAGCGGCTTGCCCTTCTCGTCTTCTTCCGGCAAGAAAGCGCGGCCGAGCAAGGGTCGAGCGCCAAAGAGCGGAAAGAGCGAAGCCGACACCCGCGCGCCTTCGACGTGTTCGGGCGTCCCGCGGCCTGTGAAGTTATAGCTGCCGCCGAGCGTCGCCGCGACCTGCTCGAAGACATGATTTTCGGCCTTGATGTCGAGGTATTGGCCCGGCGAAAACCAATCCTGCACGACGTTCAAACCGGGCGAGCGATTCCACAGGATGACCAGACGGTCGGCGTCTTTGTAAGGCAGCGGGCGCAGCAAAAGGGCGTTGGTGACGCTGAAGATGGCGCTGTTCGCGCCGATGCCGATGGCCAGTGAAAGAATGGCCGCCGCCGTAAAGCCGCGCTTTTTTGCCAGCGCGCGAGCGCCATAACGCAGGTCTTGCCACAGGGTTTCCATCGGCGACCTCTTGCTTCGACCGAGTTGATTGAGCCGGATAGGGCACATCTGACGGCAGGCATATTCTACTGATTTCCCGCGGCTTCGTCATCTTCCTATCGCCTATTCAGGAGCCTATTTAGCCGCCGCGGCCAACCCTTCAAGCTTAGTTCAAGAATTTTTCAATGCGCTTTGCCTACCGTAGAGGCGCAACGATAAAACCGGCTCGCAGTAATCCGGGTCGCTTCAATATCGCAGACGGAGATTCAAGCCATGACTAAAGCCATCCGATTTCGACACGCGCTTCTCGCGCTCGCGGCAGTGATCGCGCTGGGCCTGGTGCTGGCCACCCGCGCCCCGTTCACTCCTCATGTGAGCGCGCAATCGTCATTGACCTCGATCATCGTCCAGCTCGCAGGCGACCCGGTCGTTGTCGCCAAAGCCAGGGCGCAAGCCGCCGGGCAGAGCTTTAATGCCGACGCCTATCGCCAACAAGTCATCAATGAACAGCAGCAGTTTCTGACCCGCCTGACGGCTGCCGGCGTGGCGTATACGATCTCCAGCGTCAGCGCTCCCAATGGGCCGCTGACGCCGACCATCCAGTTCCGTTTCAACTACGTCTTCAACGGCATGGCGCTGGACGTGCCGTCGGCGGCGGTGCCGACGATTGCCGCCCTGCCGGGCGTCGCCAATGTGACGCCGAATAGCCAGGTTAAGGTTCATCTCGACCACGCCGTTGATTACACGACGGCGCCGCAGCTCTACGGCAATCCGCCGCGCCTGACGCAGTTCGACACGCTCAACACCGGCGGCCTCGAAGGCGATGGCGTCAACATCGCCGTCGTTGACACCGGCGTTGATTGGTCGCACGAAATGTTTGGCGGCGACCCGACGCCGCCGCAGTACGGCGTAGCGCCGCCGGTTGCCGCGCTCAATACCAATAAGAAAGTCATCTACTACATGAATTTTACCGCCGGCCCCGTCGGCATCGGCGATGACTTCGGCCACGGCACGCACGTCGCCGCCGACTGCGCGGGCTATCGCGGCTTTGCGCCCGGCCCCGACGGCCTGCCGGGGACTGCCGATGACCTGGCCATTCATGGCGTCGCGCCGCAGGCCAAGATCATGGCTTACAAAGCGCTGACCGCCGCCGGCACAGGAGTGGTCGCTTCCATCGTCGCTTGCATCGAAGACGCCGTGCAGCCGCGCACCATCACAGGCCAGCCGAAGCCGGTCGCCCACGTCATCAACCTCAGTCTCGGCGGCACCGGCAACGAGAGTTCTGCCGATTCAATCGCCAGCGACAATGCGGCGCTCGCGGGCGTCATCGTCGTCGCCTCTGCCGGCAACAGCGGCCCCGGCGAAGGCACGGTTGGCGACCCGGCGGCGGGCCGTCGCGTCATCGCCGTCGGCGCTAACATCGATCCCGGAGCCGGCCCGAACAGCGTTGATGAAGTCGGCGGCGGTCGCACGGGGTTGTACGCCTTCCCGCTCGATGGCGCGGCGCCCATCACGGCGGACATCACCAATAACTATGTCTTCTGCGGGCTGGCCGACACGCCCGATCAGGTGCCCGATTCCGTGAGTGGCAAGATCGCCCTCATCCAGCGCGGCAGCACCGTCAGCAACGACACGGCGGGCTCGGGAACCGGGTTGTTCTCTAACAAAGCGGCGCTGGCCGCCGCCAAGGGCGCGGTCGCGGCGATCATCTATAACAACGTAGACGGCGAGCTAACTGCCGCGACGACGCGCAAGGCCATTATCCCTGTGCTCGGCATGTCGAAAGCCAACGGCGAATACTTGAAGATGGCTATCGGCTCGACCGCTGCCGGGGCGCTCTCGGCCAAGCAGATTCGCATCAACAAAGCCTTACTGTTCAACCCGTCAATGGCGGATTTCAGCTCGCGCGGCCCGCTGGCTTCATTCGGTCAGGTCAAGCCGGATGTCACCAACCCCGGCGTTTCGATCCTCTCGGCCACGGTCGCCGTCGGCGGCGCCGAAACCAACCAGTCAACGATGTTCGATCCGACGCGTTACATCTCGGCGTCGGGCACGAGCTTCAGCGGCCCGATCACCGCCGGTTGCGCGGCGTTGATTCGCCAGAAACACCCGGACTGGACGCCTTCGATGGTGCGCGCGGCGCTGGTCAACACGGCGACCAACCTGCGCCAGCCGAACGGCACGCCTGTGGCTGACGGCGTGAATTCGATCAACGAACAGGGCGGCGGTCTGGTCGCGGCGGCGGCGGCGGCGCAGGCCAAAGCCTTGATGGGCGTAGGCACGCCCGCCCCCGCAGGCACTGTGCTGCCGCGCAGCTACGGCATTTTCACGCAGACCTCGGCGGGCAATCCCGATTTCACGCCGAGCTACAGCTTCGGCGCGGTGCCGATTGCCAACGTCATGGGCACGGCGACGCTCTCGCAGCAAGTGACGATCTTCGACGCCACCAGCGGCGGCGGCGCGGGCGTCTATCAAGTCGGCGTTTCGTCTGTGCGCGGCGTTGACGGCTCGACCTTCAGCGCGACGATTACCGACGCCAGCGGCAACTCGATCTCTTCAGTGACCGTGCCGCCGAGCGGCTCGGCCAGCTTCTATGTCAAGACGGTCGCCAACGGCGCGGGCATCGCCGTAGACGGCACGCAGTTCCAATGGTACGTCAACGCAAGCCGCATGGACGGCGGCCAGAACCTGCGCATGCCGGTCTACTATCGCGCCGTGCGCCCGACCATCGCGATGAGCGCGCCGACGCTCAACGCGCCGGTTGATACCGAAGTCAGCGGCAACCCTCCCGTTGACATCAACGGCACGTACTCGCTGACTTACACCTACGCCGGCTCGCCTGCGCCCGCGCAGTTCCGCGTCGAAGAGCAGAAGGACAATGGCGGATTCACTCGCCTCGCCGACGTGAGCCAGGCGTCGTTTGCCATCAGCAATCGCGGCAACGGCGCTTACAACTACCGCGTGTCGGGGCTGTTCACCGTGCAGTATGGTTTGCTGCAAGGCCCCGCGAGCGCCGTACAGACCGTGCAGGTGAATCGCCGCCTCGAAGCCGATGTCACCTCGCTGATTCAAACGGCGGTGTCGAATGTCAGCCTCGCCGCCGGCATCTTCGAGTTCGATCAGACGTTGCGGAACATCTCATCGAATCAGACCATCCTGCCGCCGCTGCGCTTTAACATCACGGCGATTCAATCAACCAGTGGCACGGTACGCGTCGCTAACGCCGACAACGGCGGCAACGGCGTCGACAGCAATGCGGTCTTCGATTACTCGAACGCGCTCGGCACGGATCGCGCGCTCACCGTGGGAGAGGTGAGCGGCAGCCATCATTTGAAGTTCAGCGACCCGGCAGCCGAGCTGTTCCAGTTCACGGCGGTCGTCAAGGGGCAGTTCCCCGACCCGGCATTTACCGCGATGGCCCGGCAGGCCGGCAGCGGCGGCAAGCACTTCAAGGTGAAGCTGCACTTCGTCGCCGACCCGGCGAGCGGCACCGTGCAACTCACGGGCGTCGAATAATCAAGGGCTAAGGGCCGACTCGAAAAGGGTCGGCCCTTAAAATTTTGGCCAGCAACGACAAAGGTTTATGGCTCCGGCGTCCGCGTTCAAGGTTATTTCAAGAATCGCTCAATGCCTCTGGGGAAAATGGCTGGTGTAAGGCCGGACAAGCGATCCGTGATGGAGGGGATATGAGATTCCGACACCTGCTACTGGCTCTCGCAATGATGCTGATGACGTTGGCGGCGCAGGCCACGGCGGCTCCGAAGATAGACCCGGAGCTGGCCGCCCGCCTCAGCGTCGCGCAAGCCGACACGCGGCTCGGTGTCGTTCTCACCTTCACCGGCAACACCATCACCGACACGCAGGTGGCAGCGGTGCGCGCCCTCGGCGTCAGCAACGGCGTCCGCATGCAGAATTTTCCGATCATGGGCGTGACCGCCACCCCGCCGCAGATTCAGCAGATGATGGGCTGGCCGCAGTTGCGCTCGATCTACCTGAACGCGCCGCTTCAGCTTCAGCTCAATCAATCGAAGCCGCTGATTGGCATCACGCGGCTTCGTCAAGACGCGGCGCTGACGGCGCGCAACGGCGGCTTGCCGGTGTCGGGTCGCGGCATCACCATCGCCATCAACGACTCAGGCATTGACGGCTCGCATCAAGACCTCAGCTTCAACCCGCTCAACCCGCAAGCCGGCAAGACGATTCAGAATGTCATCGTCAACCCGAATGATCGCGAAGGCTTGCCCGTGCGCCTCGACGCCCTCGGCAACCCGGTCGAAGGCATCCTGCCGGTGAGCTATGTCGAGAACGTCATTAACACAGACACCAACGTCGGCCACGGCACACACTGCGCCAGCATCGCCGCCGGCAGCGGCCAGGCGAGCGGCGGGCTTTACAGTGGCGTCGCGCCGGGCGCCAAGCTCGTCGGTTTAGGGTCGGGCGCGGTGATCTTCGTGCTCGGACAGGTAGCGGCTTTCGATTACGCTTACACGCAGCAGTTCACTTACAACATCCGCATCGTCAGTTGCTCGTGGGGCAACTCGGCGGTCGCCGTTGACCCCGATCACCCGGTCAATGTCGCCAGCAAGAAGCTGCACGATGAAGCCAACATCGTCGTCGTCTTCGCCAACGGCAACGACGGCCCGCGCCCGAATTCGCAGAACCGCTGGGCCTCCGTGCCGTGGATCATCAGCGCCGGCGCGTCCACCAAAGACGGGCGGCTGGCGGGCTTTTCGTCGCGCGGCATCTTTGGCGATCCGGTGATTCATCCGACGCTGCTGACGCCCGGCACCGGCGGGCCGTCGAATCAAGGCTACACCTCGGCCATCATCGCCGCCCGCGCCAGCACTAACCTGGTCGCCAACGGCGCCGACGCCGACACGCAGATTCCAACGGCGTTCCTGCCGTTCTACACGCAGATCAGTGGCACTTCGATGGCCTGCCCGCATCTGGCCGGCGTCATCGCCAACATCCTCGAAGCCAATCCGTCGCTTTCGCCCGACGAGGTGAAGACGATCCTTGAGCGCACGGCGACGCCGCTTGCGACCTACGACCAGTTTGAAGTCGGCGCCGGACTGGCGAACGCCCACGCCGCCGTAGACCTCGCCTTCAACGCGCAGAAGCCTTACGGCAACTTCGGCTTCACCGGCAAGGGGCTGACGGTTCAACAACAGGACGGCGGCGCGTTTACGGGCACAGTGCCATCGGGCAGCTCGACGGCGCACACCTTCACCGTGCCGCCGAACACGCGCTTCACTTTCGTGCAGCTCGATTGGGACGGCGCGGTCGGCGAAGGCCAGGTCATCGTTGATAACACCAACCTCGCCATCAACGATCTGGCGTTGAGCGTTTTGAAAGGCAGCGCCACCGTCGCCAGCTCTGACGAGTTGAACCTCGCGGCGTTTTATGGCTCGCGCGAAGCGTTGAAGATGGAATTCCCGGCGGCGGGCACCTACACGGCGCAGGTCAGCGGCGGGATTGCGGGACTGGCGCAGCCGGTTGATCAACCCTATCGCCTGACGATCACGCATTTCATCTATGACCCGAATCAAGTGGGAGACGTTAACGGTCTCGACGACGCGACGCGGACGAAAGCGCTGCGGCTGGTCTATGACCGCGTGATGTTCACAGACAATGGTGCGTTCCGGCCCGCCGACCCGCTCAAGCGCATCGAGCTAGCGCGCGCTGTGATGTTCGGGGCGCGCGTGATGCAGTACCTGCCGGCACAGCCGAGCTTCGTTGACGTGACGCCCGGAAGCTCGGACGCGCTGGTCGTCGAATCGCTCAAGCGCGACGGCGTGATGGGGCTCGACGGCGCGGCCTTCGGGCCGGGGACGCAGGTGGCGCGGTTAGAGCTGGCGGTGGCGCTGGTTCGCGCCTTGCGCCTCGACGCGCAAGCCAGGGCGCTCGCCGGCAGCAACGTCACCAGCAATGGTCAGGTGCTGGTTGATAACGCGCAGATACCCACACAACTGCGCGGCTACGTGCAACTGGCGCTCGACCGCGGCGTGCTGCAAGCCTTCCCCGCCGAGCTGCGCGAGGTCGCGCCGGGACAGTATCAAGCGGTGCCCGGCCCGCGCTTCGAGCCGACGACGGTGGTGAAGCGCACAGACTTTCTCAACCCCATGCTAAAAGTAATCAACATTATGTTCGGCGAATGACGGACTGCCCTCCGCGTGGCGCGAGCCCTCGGACTCGCGCCACGGCCTATTCCTCACTGCTTTTTTCAGGACGCGACAGTGCGTGGGCCGGCGGCCTGCGCCGCGATGCTGCGCGAATCGAATTTAATCAGAATTACGACTCGAAAAAGGAGACCTCCATGAGCGCACTCAAGTCACAACGGAATCGCCAGGGCTTAGCGCCGCGCGCCAGATCAACCGCTCTGTTCAACACGCTCGCGCTCGTCGCCATTCTTGCGGGCGCTTTCATATTCGGCTTCGGGCCGATCTTGCGCGCCGGCGCGTCCAGCACCCCGAAGGCGGCGGTCGATCTCGATCAAAGCAAGCCGCGCGTGCCCAACTTTGATATCAACCTGACGCAGCGCATCCGCCTTCAGCCGAGCGCCGTGCAGCTTCAGGCGCTCAACGCGCTGAAGACGAATCTGCACGACACGAGCATCACGGCGCGCTGGGATAAGTCGTCCGGCTCCGTTGATACGATCTATGATTTCGCTTCCGCCGCTTCGACGCTCGACCCCGAAGCCGCGGCGCGCAACTTCATCGCCTCGAACGCCGCGCTGTTCGGCATCACGGACATGAGCACGCTCGCGCTAGACAGCAACGTCGCGGCGCTCGGCGGCAACCTGATGTACTTCAAGCAGACCTATAACGGCCTGACGGTTGCCAACAGCGGCATCGGCGTGGTGATGGATGGTCAGCGGCGGGTCAAGATGGTCTCCGGCCCGTACCGCGCCAACCTCGCCATCAACACGGTGCCGAGCCTCGACGGCGCGGCGTCGGTCGCCGTGGCGCAAGCCGACCTCAACCGCTTCAAAGTGCAATGGGCCAACGGCGTTTCGGAAGTCTTGACGCCGGCGCTCGACTTGATCGCTTCGCAACTGGGCGTGCTGGCCGAGCCGCACCCCGAGCTGAACATCTTCCCGACGCCCGACGGCGGACGGCTGGCTTACAAGTTCCTGTTCTTCTCGCGCAACCCGTTCGGCGTCTATCGCTATCAGATCGACGCGGCGACCGGGCAAATCCTCTATCGCGAAGACACCGTGCGCTATCAACAGGCGCTGCCGATGGAAGGCGACGTTTATCCGACCTACCCGGCGCTGACGACCGAGCTGAAGGATCAAGGGATCATCAGCGTCGGCACGAACGGCATCCCGCTCGGCCAGTTGCGCATCAAGCTGCGCAACTTCGACGCCTCGAATGTCGTCACAGGCGTCAACGGCACGCTGACCGGCGCGCACGTTCACATCGAAAACGTGCTGGCCGCGAAAGTCCCGTTCCCGCAAGCCGCCAAAGGCACCTGGTACTTCCGCAACAACGACCCGGCGAATCTCGAACAGCGCACCTACGAGCACGAGCAGTACGGGCCGAACGCCGAGCCGGCGGAGCATCAGGACGAGATCAACCAGTTCTATTACATCAACTCGCTGATCGAATACATTGACTACCTGCACATCGCCGATGACGCCGCGCACCATCGCGGTGTCGGCCAGGGCGATTTCCCCGACACCTATCCGAATCAGTCTGTGCCGCTCACGGGCAACGTTCACATCCCGAACGTGCTGAATCCGCCGACCGACCCGACCGACCCGGCGTTCGCCGACAAGCTGCTTGGCCTGGACAACGCCTTCTCGCTGCCCGAAACCGAAACCGTCGCCGGCCAGAAGATCACCGTCAACCCGACGAGCTACGGTCATGGCTACCTGTATAACGACCTGGCCCTCGATTTCGGCGTGCCTTACCACGAGGGGATGCATTCGATCTCGACGCCAATTGCCGGCCTCGAAGGCTCGCCCGAAGGCGGCGCGCTTAATGAAGGCCAGGCCGACCTGTGGGCCTATTCGGCGGCAGAGAATCCGGCGCTCGGCGCTTACGTCGTCAACGGCTATGTGCGTCGCAATCAGATTCGCGCCGCCGGCGGCGACCCCGACCTGCGCCAGTACATTCGCAACGCCAACACCGGGCTGACCTTTTCACAGCTCGGCACCTCGGGCGGCTCAAGCTTCGAGGTCCACCGCGACGGCGAGATTTACGGCGGCACGATGTGGGACATCCGCGAGCTGATGTCGATGTACGAAACCGGCGGCAACTGGAAGCGGCCCGACCCCATCACCGGCCAGCCGACCACTCCCATCTCGCTCGGCAAAGAGACCTGGGAGCGCATCTTCCTCGGCTCGATCTACGTGCTCGGCACCTTCAGCCCCGACACCTTCGTGCGCGCCCGCGATGCGATGATCATCGCCGACTCGATGCTCTATGCGTCTGATCCGCTCGACCCCGACTCGCCGGGCATTCACCGCGCCTTGATCGAGCAGGTTTACGCCTCGCGCGAGATGGGCTTCAACGCCGAAGGCGTGGTTGGCGGCCAGCAAGTCATCTCGACGCGAGTCTCAGCCTTCACAGGCTCGCAGGGCAAGCCGAGCGCGCCCGCGGGCGTCAACGTCGTTCCGGCCTCGCCGTCATCGGCGCGCGTGGCGTGGCAGCCGGTTGCCGGCGCCTTCGCTTACGAGATTCTGAAGCGCGAGATAGGCCGCGAGAATCAGCGCCAGAACCCGCCGGTCCCGGGCCGCGAATACATTGACGGCGACGGCGGCACCGACGGCTACCTGCACCTCGAATACGTCCCGGCATCGCAGACCAGTTACGTTGACCGCGGCAAGATCGAAGGCGCGTTCATCGCCCGCGGTCTGGCCAATCCGATCAACTCGGAATACGTCGTGCGCGCCTTGAGCATCAACCCGAACCGCCAGCTCGGCGTCTCGGACAACAGCGCGGCGGCCAGCGCGGCATCGGCGGTGACGGATGTAACCAACCGCATCCAGACGACGATTGCGAACGTCGCATTCGCCAACGGCAAGTTCGACTTTGACCAGACGATCAAGAACCTCGGCGCCGGCACCTATGACGGCACGATCTACACGCCGGTCGAATTCCGCATCGTCGCGGTCTCGAACGGCGTCACCGTCGCCAACGCCGACAACGGCGGCAAGGGCACGGCGAGTGATCCGGCGAGCTTCTACTATCACCAGCTTCTTCAGACCGGGCAGACATCGAGCGCCCGCCACTTCTCCTTCAGCGACCCGATGGCGCAGTTGTTCACCTTCGACGCGGTCGTCAAAGCGCGGGTTCAGGTTGATCCGGCGTTTGCGACGCGCTACCAGCCGGAGCCGGGCATTGACTTCTCGCGCTACGACGTTGGGCAGTTCAGCGAGACTCTGAGCGGCATCGTGCCGGTGGGCGACACAGGGCTTGCGGCCGCCAGCGGCCTGGATTACGTAGACGTGCCGTTCACCTCGAAGGACGGCGCCTATGCCGTGTCCGGCAACCTGAGCTCGACGCTCGCGGTTGATCTCGACCTTGAGCTGCTCGATTCATCGGGCCGCGTCCTCTCGTCTTCGGCCAGCGACACGCCGCAGGAAACCGTCACGGCGGCCATCCAGCCGAACGCGCAGTACATCTATCGCGTCATCGGCTGGGCGGGCGTGGCCTCTGACTTCCAGATCGTCAGCACGCAATCGCTGCTCGTGCCGAAGGCGTCGGGCGGCTCGTCATCGGGCGGCGGCAGCAACCTGTTGCCGGGCACCGGAACCGTCACCAACCTGGTGCGCTTCACGGTCAACCCGATCACGCGCACGGTCACCGTGCAGGTGCTTCATTAAAGAAATGATGTGGCGCAATCCGCCGGGTTGCGCCGCGCCCTGAAGCCAAGAGATCGGGGCGCGCCAGCTAACCGGATTGCGCCACATCATTCTCATTAGGAGATAAGATCATGAAAAGATTCACGCGATCATTCCTGCTCGGCCTGTGCTTGCTTGTCGCGCTGGCTTCGGCGAATTTCTTATTCAAGTCGTCCGCCCAATCGACGCGGCCCGCCGAATTCGACGTGCGCGGCCCCTTGGGCGTCCCCAAAGGCACGGCGCTGCACAAGCCGACGCTGGCGCAAGTCAAGGCGCTGACGGCGCTGCAATCGACCGCCGGCAACAGCGTGCAGGTGCGCTACAACGGACTGACGGCGACGCCGCGCTTCATGTTCAGCACTTCGTCTTACCTGTCGCCGCAGAGCGCCAATCAGCCCGAAACGATTGCCCGCGACTTCATCAGCCGCAACCGCGAGCTGTTCCGCTTCAGCGACGAAGACCTGAGCAACCTCCGCCTCAAGAGCCGCGGTTATGTTCCCGACATGGGCACGACCGTCATGCTCTTTGAGCAGCGCGCCGCCGGGCTGCCGGTCTATCACGGCGAAGTGCTGGTCAACGTCAACCGCCTGGGACAGATCATCAGCGTCGGCGGCGAAAGCTTTCCGCAGATGAAGATCACCAACGCCGCGACGCTGACGCCCGAGCAAGCCATCACTTCGGCGGCCTCGGCGCTCGGCGTCAACAACTTCGCGCCGCACGCGACCGGCAACCGCCAGGTGCTGACGACTTACGGCAACCTCAAGCCCGAGTTCGCGCAAGCGCCGGCCTATAGCGGCGGCGGCGTCTTCACCGACGAGATCGTCGTCACGCGCATGGTCTTTCCGCTCGGCGACACAGGGCGGCTCGCTTATCGCTTCGTGCTGACGACGCCACAGTACAACGGCATCATGTGGGAGAACGTCGTTGACGCGCAGACCGGCCAGGTGCTGCGCCGCATCAGCTTGACCTCGTTCAACGGGCCGCGCGGCGGCGGCCAGGGCGCCGGCCGCCTTCCGACCTTCCGACCCGACATACAGGATCGCGTCGAAGCCATGAACCCGAACGGCACGGCGCAAGGCAAAGTCTTTGACGGCATGCCGACGACGCTGGCGGGAGCCGGCGAATTCGGGGCCGCGACGACGCCGGGCGCAACGCCGGCCTACGCGCCGGATTCGACGGTTTCGGGCAGCGGGCGCGGCTTCCGCCAGAGCCTGGTCTATGCGCGCAACGCCAACCCGCTGATCTACTCGCTCGGCTTCGGCCAGGTGACGCGCGGTCTGCCCGACGCCACCAGCCCTTCGGCGGAATCGCCCTTCGGCTGGTTCTACCTGCCGACCGACAGCGGCGGCGCGGAAATCGCCAACGGCAACAGCAACCGCGCCGCGACTCGCGCTTTCGGTTACACGATGACGCCGGAAGCGCAGAGCCGTAACCTCGCCGCCAACTCTCCCGCAGCCGACAAGAGCCAGCCCTACTCGGCGACGCTGACGCCGCTGGCGTCAAGCGTGCGGCTCGCCGACGGTCGCTTGCTCTCATCGGTCATCCAGTCGAACTACACCGAAGGCAACAACGTGCTGACGGCGGACGACCGCGCAGACGATGACGAGGCGACGCAGGGCATTCGCGGCTACAGCCCGAATCGCCAGTTCATCGCGCCGTACTACGATTACACCAACAGCTACGAGTTCGCGGGCACCGATGCCGGCGGCACGCCGTTCTTCCCGGCCAGCGCCAACGCCGACGTCTATCCCGGCGCGGTGACGCTGTTCTATTACAACAACCTGATTCACGATTACCTCTACAGCGTCGGCTTCACCGAAGGGCTGTGGAACTTCCAGCAGGACAACTTCGGTCGCGGCGGCGCCGGCAACGACGCCATCAGCGCGCAGGTGCAGGACGGCTCGGGCACAGACAACGCCAACTTCGGCACGCCCGACGATGGCGCCTATCCGCGCATGCAGATGTACCTGTTCACCTCCGGCTCGTTCCGCCGCTCGGATGGCGATCTGGATTTCGACGTTGTCGCCCACGAGCATTATCACGGTGTCTCGAACCGCTCGATTGCCAAAGGCGGCTCGGGCGGCCTCGGCTTCGCGCTGGTCGGCGAATCGGGCGGCCAGGGCGAAGGCTGGTCGGATTACAACGCCAGCTCGATCACCGATGACGACTGCGAAGGCGAATACGTCACCGGCACGTTCGATTCGGGCATCCGCCGTCTGCCTGTGACCAACTATCGCTGGTCGTATGGCTCGCTCAACGGCACGACGATGCGATTGCGTGACGGCTCGGCGCCCGACATCAACGCCGGTGCGATCCCCTTCGAGGTCCACGATATCGGCGAGCTGTGGAGCGCGGTGCTTTGGGATATGCGCGAGCTGATCATCATGAAAGACCCGAACGGCGTCTTCTTTGACGGCACGCGGCGACTGGGCGGCGGCAACAGCTTCTATATCGGCAGCCGGCTGGTGCATTCCGTAGACAGCCTCCACCCGATCAACTATCGCGCCTCGTTCAGCACCAACGATCCCGGAACGATCAACCCCAGCCAGGCCATCCAACGGCCCGGACTGGTCGCGGCAGAGATCGCCCAGCTCGGCCACCGCAACGGCCCGCTGGCAACCGCCGTGAGCCGCGGCGCTCGGCTGTCGGACATGCTGGTGATGCGCGGCATGCAGCTTTCGCCGCTCAACCCGTCGTTTGTTGATTCGCGCGATTCGATCCTGCTCGCAGACCGCGAGCTGACCGGCGGCGAAAACAGCGCCTTGATCTGGCGCGCTTTCGCCAGTCACGGCGTCGGCGTTCAGGCCGAGTCCACTTCGGGCGCTGCCGATGACATCGCCACGCAGTCGGCGCCGGTCGTCGTCGAAGACTTCACGGTGCCCGCGACCGTGACCGATTGCGAAGCCCTGGGGCCGCTGCCGGCGCCGCCGTTCACGGCCTCGAACCTCATCAAGAACACTGCCACTATCAACGTCAACGATGGCGTCCGCGTGGCCAACGCGCAGACCTACATCATCTCGCGCGGCAGCAGCACCGACGGCCCATTCGCGAAGATCGCCGAGATTCCCGCGATCACTACCGTCTATCGCGACGACAACGGCGGCCAGAAGCTCCAGGTCGGCCAGACCTACTTCTATCAGGTGCGCGCCAGCCGCAACGCCGACTGCGTCTCGCCTGCGAACACCGTCAGCGTCGCCATCACGGTCGGTGATGCGATCAACGTCAGCCCGTCGCCGCTCTTCGACGGCGTTGACCAGGTCAGCGATATGCGGCAGTGCAACCGTCTGACCGTGAGCTGGCGGCCCGCGGCGTCGGCCAACCCGAACGCCAATCTGGTCTATGACGTTTACCGCGTCAGCTCGGTGGCCGCCGGGGACGGCACGCAGAACCCGACCTTCGCGCCATCGTCGAGCAACCGCGTTGCCACAGGCGTCAGCGGCACTTCTTACGTTGACGCGGGCCTGACGCTGGGCCGCGTCTATTACTACATCGTGCAGGCGCGCGATCTGAGCAACGGCAAGAAGGACGCCAACAACGCCGGCAACACCATCGTCAAGTACAGCGCGCCGACGTCGAACTCGATGATGCCGACGCCGGTCTTTGCGATGGAGACCTTCGAGGCCGCGACCAACACGCGCTCGCTGCCGCCGCTGGTTGATTCAGCGACGCCGAATCAGGCGCTGGCGGCCTTCCAGCACGTTTCGGGCATTCAGGTGAACGGCAATCCCACGGGGATGATGTACGCGCCCGACTTCAGCCCCGGCGAAGGCACGCCCGACCCTGCGGGCACACAGCATGGCGGGCCGAGCGATTTCTCGACGGTCATCGGGCCGCTGACGCTAACCCAGACTTCGCTGATGGAGTTCGACCACTTCATACAATCCGAAGCCTTCTTTGATGGCGGCGTGATCGAGGTGGCGGTCGGCGCGCCGGTCTTCGACGCGACGCCTTTCCCGAACAACACGACGACGTTTGATGTCGGCAACTACATCATCGAAGGCGGCTACAACGCCAAGCTCGACGGCACGCTCGAAGGCGTCGCCATCGGCTCGGTGCTGCAAGGCCGCAGAGCGTGGACGGGCACGAAAGGCTACCATCACGTCCGCATCGCGCTCGGCTCGTTCGCGGCGGGCGGCGCGAACAACCCCAACGGCCTGCCGGTCTTCGTGCGCTTCCGTATGACGTCGGATGTTGCGACGGCAATCGGCGGCGGCGGCGGCTGGTACGTCGACAATCTGGTGATCAACAACCTGAACCCGGCGGGCTGCCCGACCGGGCTGGCGATGTTGAGCAACGACCATATGGAGGTGCCCGATGCATACGCTCAGAACCAGGTCTGTCTTGCTGTGCGACGGCGTCAGCTCGCCGGCTGAAGCATAAGGCCGGGCCGCCGATGTGGCGCAAGCTGTTGGCTTGCGCCATGACTCTGCGCAAGCTAACAGCTTGCGCCACATATAAGGAGAAGCCGATGAAAGCGAAACTGAGATTGCTGATGTTGCTGGCGGCTCTGGCTTGTGCGGCCAACACGGCGCTCGCGGCGAAGATCGATCCGGCGTTGAGCAAGCAGATGGCGCAGGCGCGACCGACCGACCAGCTTCAGGTCGTCATCACTTATTTCAAAATGCCGACCGCCGCCGACGTGGCGCTACTGACGCGGCTCGGCATCACCACGGGCATCCGTTACCGCATGCTGCCGATGGTTGCCGTGCTGGCGACGCCGGCGCAGGCGCGGTCTATCGCCAACCTGTCAAACGTCCGCTCGGTGTGGGCCAACACGCAATATCATTACTACACCAACCAGTCGCGCCCCTTGATCGGCTTGCAACGCTTGCAGACCAACGCGACGCTGACCCGACGCAACGGCGGCATTCCTTATTCCGGCAAAGGCATCGGCGTCGCCGTCGTTGACAGCGGCGTTGACGGCACCCACCCCGATGTCACCTTCACGCCGCTCAGTAACACCAGCAAAGTCCGCCAGAACGTCAAAGTCGAAGGCCGCTTGCTCGACACAGGCGTCGGCGGCGGCATCATCCCCGATGTCTTCGTCGAAAACGTCGTCAACACCGATAACACATCGGGTCACGGCACCTTCGTTTCATCGTGCGTCGCCGGGTCGGGCGCGGCATCGGGCGGCGTCTATGGCGGCGTCGCGCCGGGCGCGCATCTGGTCGGCGTCGGCTGCGGCGAAACGCTCGTCGTCTCGGTGGCGTTGGCCGGCTTCGATTACATCCTCGTCCACCAGTTCGACTACAACATTCGCGTCGTCAATAACAGTTGGGGCGGCAATGTGTCGCTCGATCCCGACAACCCGACCAACGTCGCCGTCAAAGCGCTGCACGACAATTTCATCGCCGTCGTCTTTGCCGCGGGCAATGACGGCCCAAGCCCTGAGACGTTGAGCATCTGGGCGCGCTCGCCTTACGTGATCGGCGTCGGCGCGGGCACCAAAGATGGGCGGCTGGCGAACTTCTCGTCGCGCGGCTTTGCCAGCGGCTCGCAAGGCAACGGCGCGCCGACCGGCGAGACGCCGCTGCCGCAAGCCTCCGGGCCATCGGTCGTTGCGCCCGGCGCGGCGCTGGTGAATGCGCGCATGCGCGCCGGCATCAACATCATCGGGGCGCTCGGCATCGAAGGCAATTCCGACGACGGCACCGGCACCTTCCCCACGGACGTGGATGGCTCGATCCCGCCGGCCTTCATCCCGTCTTATACCTATTCGAGCGGCACCAGCTTTGCCGCGCCATCTTACTGCGGCGCGCTGGCGCTGGCCCTCGAAGCCGATCCGAACTTGTTGCCCGACGATCTCAAGCAACTGTATGAAGACACCGCGACGGCGATGCCCGGTTACGCGCCGTGGGAAGTCGGCGCCGGTTACATCAACGTCGCCGCCGCGGTTGACCGCGCCGCCAATCGCAACAAAGCGTACGGCTCGTTCAACAACACCCACCTGCGTTTCAACGCCGCCTTCACGACGAATGCCGACGTGACGCCTTATCACTTTGACTTCAGTCCGGCCTCGACGCCGGGCACCTACACCAAGCCGTTCACCGTGCGGGCGGGCGCGTCGAGTGTGCTGGCGAGAATGCATTATGTCGGCGATCCGGCGAGCGCCAGCAACACGCTGATCTTGAATTTGTTCGACCCCAACGGCACACGCTACGACCAGTTGATCCTGCCGGGGCTGACGGCGAACAACGTCACGCTCGAAGTGAAAGACCCGCTGCCCGGCGACTGGACTTTAGAAGTGAGCGGCTTCACGCCCTTAGGCACAGACAACAACGCCGGCTCGCTGCCCGACACGATTGATGGGACGATCAACGTCATCTTCCCGACCGGCAGCAACGTCACAGACATCGGGGGCCGCGCCGACACCGCGGAGATCGAGCGCGCCTTGATCGGCCACTTCATGGATTCGTTCTCTGATTACTCGTTCCGGCCCGACGCCGCGGTGACCCGCGAAGACCTGGCGCGCACGCTGGTCTTGAGCGCCGACATTCGCCAGAACCAGTTCGACGCGCCGGCCTTCACCGATGTCGCCTCTGACTTCGCGCCGATTGCTTCAGCGGTCGCGGCGCGCGGCGCTGTGTTGAAAGACACCTTCCAGCGCTACCCCGGCGTGATGGCGCGCGGCACCAGCGGCGCGAACTTCTACCCTTCGGCGACGGTCAGTCGCGCAGACCTCGCGGTCGTGCTGGTGCGCGCCCTCGGGCTTGAGCAGCAGGCGCAGGCGCGCATGGGCGAAGTCCTGAGCGCCCGCGCCATTGACGCGGCGCAGATTCCTGCCGATGCGCGCGGCTTTGTCGCCGTCGCGCTCGACTTGGGATTGCTCGCCACGTTTCCCGCCAGTCTCCAGGAAGTCTCGCCCGGCGTCTACCAAGCGGTGCCGGGGCCGCGCTTCGAGCCGGCAACGGTCGTCAAGCGCGCCGACCTGGCGGC
This sequence comes from Blastocatellia bacterium, assembly GCA_035275065.1. Lineage (NCBI taxonomy): Bacteria > Pseudomonadati > Acidobacteriota > Blastocatellia > Blastocatellia bacterium. The sequence goes on along the minus strand of DATENM010000130.1, from coordinate 49,930 downwards.
GGCCATCAACCGCTTTGCGGATAACTTCTTCACCGGCCCGGCGACGGTAAGGTAAGAATGGGCTGGCCGGCGGGGACGGGTGGTTGTAAGCGAACGGTGTTCGGCCATCCGTCCCCGCCGCGCGCTTAGGAGGCGAGCTTGGCGGAAAGCGTGATCTCGGTGGCGGCGAGCGCCTGCGAGACGGGGCAATTCTTCTTGGCGGTCTCGGCCTGCTCTTGAAACGCCGGCTCGTCAATGCCTGGGACATCGGCTTCGGTTTCAAGCTCGATCAAGGTGATTTTAAACCCGCCGCCCGATTGGCCGAGGTGAACTTTGGCGGTTGTCGCAACGCGATTGGGCGAATAGCCGGCTTTGGTCAATCCGGCGGCCAGCGCCATCGAGAAACAGCCGGCGTGCGCCGCGCCGATCAACTCTTCGGGGTTGGTGCCGGTGCCTTCTTCAAAGCGCGAAGCAAACGAGTACTGCCCTTCAAAAGCGCCGCTCCCCAGGCGGACGGTGCCCTTCCCTTCTCTGAGCGTGCCTTCCCAAACCGCGCTGCCATTGCGTGTAGCCATCTCTGTCCTCCCGGTCAAATAGATTTTCGCGCATGGCGAAACTGCCTGACGGCGCCCACCGCGACACCAGGCCATCGCCGCGCCTCAAGCCACTGAGTATACCATCAGAGCTTGCCTGCGGCAGGTCGCGGCCCGCGCGCCGGTGAAGCCCGGTTAAGCCGCTGTTGACGCTGTTCGCTCGCTTGACACGCCTGGCGAAGCTGATAGAATGGCCGCTGCCTATTTTTGTAAGTTCTCCTCAAATAGGTTTCCCTTAGAAATATAACGCGCGCCCTCCGATTGCGCGTCAACCATGACCTGAAGCCTCAACCCAAGGAGACCATATGAAACGTAGAGTCCTTGCCTCCGGCTTAACCCTGGCTCTCGCGTTGTTTGCCATGTCGTTCAAGGGGTGCCCTTCCGACAGCGCCGCCGACAACGACCCGCGGCGCAAAGCCGCCAAGGCCGGCGACGACATCGCCGGCTCGGTCAGCGCCATGATCAAACTCAAGCGCGAGCTCGCCAAACAAGGACAGATCACCAAAGAAGAAGACCTGACGTTGACCAACGCGCTGCTCAAGCTGAACTCGGCTGACAAGGTTTTCGTCACGACGCTCAAGTCGTTGAAAGGCACCCCCGACGCGGCCAGCAAGACGAACCTGGCCAACTTGTTTGGTGCGGTTACGTCGGCAATCAGCGACCTCAATACCAACGGCGTGCTCGGGGTAAAGAACCCGGACGCGCGCACGAAGCTGACCAACATCCTCAACGCCATCAACGCGTCCGCGCAGATCATCGCCGGCTTTCTCCAGTCCTGATGGCGGCGAGCCGATGGCCCGGAAATTCCGGACGGATTATGACTACTTGGAGGTGACACCTTGGCTGACATTAACAAGCTCTTGACGCTTATCACCCAACTCGCGCCCATCGCGGCGTCGGTCGCCCCGCAAGCCGGCGAGGTCGGCATCATTGCGGGCATCGTCGCTCAGCTCCTTGCCTACATCCAGCAACAGAGCGGCATGACCACCGACCAGATCCTTGACCGCGCCGGGACAACGCTTGACGATAACGAAAAGGAATTGCTCGCAGACCTGGCGCAGTTGCAAGGCGGCGGCTCGTCGGGCGGCGGCAATTAGGCCCCGCCTATTTTGTGCCGGCCGTCGAAGATCGCCGGCGCGAGCGTGCCTGACACGAGAATGAACCGCCGCCGGGTGAGGTCTGCTGCTTTACGGCGTTTTCAGAACGTTGAACGAGACGCGCGACGAGCAGTAGACGCGCTCGGTCGCTTTCTGGAAATCGGCTTCCGTCGCTGCGTAGATATTGACGAACTTCTGCGGATTGCGATCCACCAGCGGAAACCATGTGCTCTGCACCTGGATCATCAAGCGGTGGCCCTTCATAAACGTGTGCAGAACGTCAGGCATCTCGAACGCGATGTGCGTCACCTTGCCGGGCTGCATGGCTTCGGGCTTCGAGAAGCTGTCGCGGAAGCGTGCGCGGAACGGCTCGCCGCGCACCAGCATTTCGTAGCCGCCCATCCGTACCTGCGCCGGGTTGAACTTCTTGTCGGGCGCGTCGTCGGGGTAGACGTCAATCACCTTGACGATGAAATCCGAATCCGTACCCGTCGTCGAAACGTCGAGGCCGACTTTGATCGGCCCGGCGATGGTCAATTCATCCGTCATCGGCTCGGTTTGATAAACCAGCACGTCGGGCCGCGTCGCCGCAAAGCGCTGATCGTCGGTCATGTACTCGCGCGTCATGCCGATGTTGGTCGAGTTGATGAACGGCACAGGCCGGGCCGGGTCGCTGACATATTCGGCAAAACATTCTTTGCCGGACGGCGCGGTCATTGACGCGCGGCCAGTGGCGTCGAGATAGATGCTCCGCGCTTCGCTGTTCGGCGGCGGCCATTGATCGAACGTGCGCCACTGGTTCGCGCCGGTGTTGAACAGGTAGGCCTCGGGCAGCTTCATCTCGCCTTTGTCTTTCAGGTAGTAATTGAAGAACGGCAGCTCGATCTGCTCGCGGTAGAAGACGCCGGTCTTCGAGCCGAACTCCACGTTGCCGAGCGCGTCGCCGTCCGAGCGCGACCAGCCGCCGTGAAACCACGGCCCCATCACCAGGCGGTTCTGCGCGCCGGGATTCTGCCGCTCGATGGCCTTGTAGGTGTTGAGCGCGCCGAACAGGTCTTCGGCATCGAACCAGCCGCCGACGGTCATCACCGCGGGCTTGACATTGACCAGGTGCGGCCGTGTGTTGCGCGCCTGCCAGAACTCGTCGTAGTTCGGGTGCGCCATCATCTCGTTCCAGAAGGCGATGTTGCCTTTGTAATACTTCTTATCCGCGTTCGCCAGCGGCCCCATCTCTAAAAAGAACTTGTAGCCATCAGGCGTGCCATGCACGAAAGGCTTCGGGCCTTCGGTCGTCGGGCGCGGGCGCGGCTGGCCGAAGCCCGAAAAAAAGTTGAAGGCGTGCGGCAGCCACAACGCGCCATTGTGATGAAAGTCGTCGCCGATGAACCAGTCGGCAATGGGGGCTTGCGGCGACACCGCTTTCAACGCCGGGTGCGCTTCCATCAAGCCCATCGCCGCATAGAAGCCGGGATACGAAATGCCCCACATGCCGACGCGGCCATTGTGGTTGGGAATGTTTTTAATCAGCCAGTCAATCGTGTCGTAAGTGTCACTGCTTTCGTCTATGTCTGCCGGGCCGCTCTTCTTCGGGTTGTGCGGGCGCACGTCCATAAAGGTGCCCTCGGACATCCAGCGCCCGCGCACATCCTGGTAAACGAAGATGTAGCCCTCTTGCTGAAACAGCGGCGACGGGCCAATCGTCATCTTGTACTCGTCGGCCCCGTAAGGCGCGACGCTGTAGGGCGTGCGGATCAGCAGGATCGGGTACTTTTGCGACGTGTCCTTCGGCGCGTAGACCGAGGTGAACAGCTTGACGCCATCGCGCATCGGCACCTGATATTCGTGCTTGGTGTAAGCGGCTTTGACATCGTCGGCGCTCTGGGCGCGCAGCGATCCGCCGACATTGAGCGCCGCGAGCGACATGAGCGCGGCGACGGAGCGAATCACAATGGCTCGCAGTGATCTCATGGCGCTCCCTCTTTATTTCGTGCCTGCCGTCCGGGCATTGCCGCGCGACTTGCGCTGCAAGTCGCGCAGCGCGCGATAGCCGACGCGCTTGACGTTTTGCGCATCCAGTATGCGGCGAATCTCCGGGTCACGGGTAAACAGACGGTACTCTTCGGCGCGATCACCTGCGGTGTTGGTGAAGGCCGACAGCTCGTCGCCGGCCGCCGAGGCGTGGATGTAGGCTTCGGTGACGCCCGGCTTCAAATCGCTCAGCATGCGCTTCCAGTAATCGCTCATCGATTCGCCCGGCTTGCGGCCGCCGTGAATCAGGTAATCAGGATAGATGGTGCCGTCTTCATCCAACTGGCCGCGCTGCTGGCCGCCGCCCTGCGCCGCGAGCAACTCCTGCGATCCCATGCGCAGCGGCAGGTCGAATTCTTTGGCGAGCCGGCGATAAACCTGAAAGTAAGCTTCGTTATATTGCAGCGTGCCCATGTGCGAATCCAGATGGGTCACGTCAATGCCGGCGGCCTGCGCCTTCTTGATCTGCGCCCGCGCCTCGATATAAGCCTGTTCGGGCGTCGAGTTTTTATAGACGCTCATGATGTCAGGCCACAGGTAGCCCTGCGGGTCAAACAGCCCCGGCACCTCTGAACGACTGGCAACCGGCGACCACTTGAGCGTCGCCCACTCGCTGGTATGCGCCAGGTGGACGCCGAAATCGGCCTGCGGGTGCTTGCGGGCATAATTGGCAATCTCCGGGAACCACGGGCCGGGGACGATGATTGTCGCGCAGGTCGCAAGGCCGGTCTGCATGGCATCCATGACCGCCGCATTCGCCGCGTGACTGTTGCCGATGTCGTCCACGTTGACGATGAGAATCTTATCCGTCGCCTTGAACCCGAGGCGCTCGGCCAGCGAGGCGCGAGGCGCTTTCACCGCCCTGGCGCGCGTTGACGCCCGCGGCGTGGGGGCAACAAGCAGCAGAGTTAAGACCGGCAGCAGCAACAGGAGGGGGAGTTTTTTCATGAGGTTCTCCAATTGTAGGACCGAGGAGTAGGAGTCAGGAGTCAGGAGTCAGAAGACAGAGAGGAAGTCGGCTCCGCCTCCGGTTTTTATTCTGACTCCTGGCTCCTGGCTCCTGACTTCCTTCTTTTCACTGTTTCTTCGGTTCCGCGGGTTTTGCGGGCGACAACAGGCCGCGCAAGAATGACCCGATCAAGTCTTGTGGCAGCACCGTACGCACCTGGACTTCGGTTCCTTCCGAAGTGATCTTCAGGGCGTCAATGATCGGCTTGATGTTCTTGTCGGTGACGTTTGCGCCGAACTGCGCGATGGTTTGCAAAAGTCCGGCGATGGCATGGGCATTTTCTGCCGTGTTCATCTTCAGCATCACTGAGAGCGGAAACGCCTGCGCGTCCATGCTCAAGCCGACATAAACCTGCTCGATGCTGCCGACGAGCCGCCCGATCTCTTCGCTGCCCTGCGCGTCGTGCGGCAGCAGGCCAGCGAGTACCCCCTGTGGCACCAGCGCGGCGAGGCGGATCAAAGCGTCAGGCTCGCGTCCGACCAGTTGGACCAGCTCCGGCTTGATGCGGTTCTTGCCGTTGTCCGGGTCGAGCGCCGCCTTGACGTAAGCCGTCGCGCCCGCGGCCAGCGTGCCGCCGTCGAGCGCAACGACGGCCAGCTCGGTAGCCGACGGCGGGCTGCCTTTCATCAAGTCGCTCAGCTTTAACAAGGTCAGTGTTTTGTTGGCGTATTTTTCGTCGCGGCTCTTGCCCGCCAGCCCGACCTTCAGCAGCGACACCAGCGCGTCGGCATTGAACGAGCCGCGCATCACCAGCAGCATGCTCGGCACAGACATCAGCTTGCCGCGGTTGAGCCGCAAGCCGACGACCGCCGTTTCGATGTTGGCAATGTCGAAGCCGGCGACCTGCTTGGCCTTGGCGAGCGCGGCTTGCACCTGGCTCATCTGCTCGGCGCTCAGCACGCGCGGCAAAGTCTCGTTGACGATGCGGCGCATATTGACCGCCACGACGCCGTCGGATTCGGGCAGATTCGCAATGACGTTCTGACCGCGCGCTGCCGTGACACAGATGGCCATGGCCATGATGGTGAGCGGCAAGCGAATGCGTAAAAGGCTTTTCATCGTTTAAGCGTTCCTTTCTCCTGTAACTTCTTCAGCCCCGTTGGCGGCGGCGCAGACGTAAATTTGCGGCGCGCGGCCGGTCGCTTTCTCATAGCGCGCCGCCAGTTCCGTGGTTACGGTTTCGACCGCATCGGCTTCGACCAGATTCACCGTGCAGCCGCCGAAGCCGCCGCCGGTCATGCGCGCGCCGTAGACGCCCGGCAGCTTTTCAGCGATCTCGACCATCACGTCCAGCTCCGCGCAGCTCACTTCGTAATCGTCGCGCAGGCTGAGATGCGACTGGCGCATCAACTGGCCGAAGGCGGCGAGGTCTCCGAAGACGAGCGCATCGGCGGCGCGCTCGACGCGCTCATCTTCGCCGGTGACGTGGCGGGCGCGATGATAAACCGTATCCGGCAGGTCGTGACGATAGCGCTCGACCTCCGCCAGGGTCACGTCGCGCAGGGCGCGGATGCCGGGGAGGTGTCGCGACAGCAAGCGCACGGCGGTTTCGCACTCGGCGCGGCGGGCGTTGTATTCGCCGCCGGCAATCGAATGTTTGACCATGGTGTTGGCGATGACCAGACGGATGTGGTCGGGAAGCGGCAACAAGCGGAAAGCCAGCGAGCGGCAGTCGAGCATCAGCGCGTGGTTGGCCTGCCCGTTCGCCGAGGCGAATTGATCCATAATACCGACGCGCGCGCCGACATATTCGTTCTCGGCGCGCTGGCAGAGCTGGGCGAGCGGCACGCGGTCCAGCGTAGCGCCGGCTACACTGAGCAGCGCCAGCGCCGAGGCGACTTCGACCGCCGCTGATGAACTCAGGCCCGAGCCGGCCGGTAGCGTACTGGCGATCAGCAGGCTGGCGCCGCGCAGTTCGAATCCGGCTTGGAGCAGCTCGACGGCGACGCCGCGCACATAATCGCTCCAGTGGCCGTTGCCGTGTGGCGGGTAGCGATCAAGATTGAGCTCGGCGGCATCATCAAAACCTTCCGAAGCGATGAGCAGCGAACGGTCGTCGCGCGGCGCAATGGCGACATATGTGGACAGATCAATCGCCGCCGGCATGACAAAGCCATCGTTGTAATCGGTATGCTCGCCGATCAGGTTGACCCGCCCCGGCGCACGGAACACTCGTGGCGGAACACCGAACGCCACCTCGAACTTTTGCTGCAAGTCTGCCGGATAGTCCATAGGCGCTATCATACGCTGACAGAGCCACTGAGGGAAACGACGCGGCGACACGGCGACGCGGCGACGCGGGGAAAGGAAGACAAGCAGTCAGTCTCTCTGTCTTTCCCTCACCGTGTCGCCGTGTCGCCGCGTCCCCGCGTCACTCCTCCGCGTCGCCGCGCCACTCCTCAGCGTCGCGCTCACCTGCGGGTCGTCGCCTGTTGCAGCACCCGCGTGTTGATGATCTTGCCTGCCTGATCGAGGGTTATTTCAAAGACAGCGCCTGATGTGTCTCTGAGCTGGCGCACGGTCTGTCCCGCCGTGTTGGTGGTTTCGCGCAACACGGTCAGGCCGAGGTCAGTGACGCTGCCGAGCGTCCGTTCGTTCACTACCTTCCCTGTGGTGTCGAGCGTCCGCTCCAGCAGGTTGCCGGTGGTGTCGAGCGTGCGCTGCACGGTCTGACCCAACGTGTTCACCGTCTGCGACAGCAGCCCGCCCGGCTGCGTGACGTTGTTCAAGGTCTGGCCGACCGTGCCGACCGTCTTATCGACGACGCCGCCGGGCTGCAACGCCGTGTTGGCGACGCCGCCCACTGTGCCGACGGCTTTGTCGACGCTTTGCAGCAGGCGTTCGAGAATCTGCGGGTTGCGGTCAATGGTCGTCAGCGTGCGGTCAATGATGGCGGCGACGTTGTCTAAGCGGACTTTGAGCAGCGCTTCGGCGCGCACACCTTTGATGTCGAGCTTGACCTTATCTATGCCGACATCTACGCCCGCGGTCAGTTGCAGCAGGTTGGCCAGTCGCGCGTCCAACGACAGGTGGGCGCGCAGGTTGTCAACTTCGAGGTTGATCGCTTCGACCGAAACGTTCGGCACGTCGAGCAACACGTCAGGGTCGCCGGTGGCGGCTTCGCGCTGCCGCCGCTGGCTGGCGGCCTGTTGCCGTTGACGGTCTTCTTCGGAAAGCGGGCGCACGGGCGTCACCGGCTGCACGCCCGGGCGCTGCTGCGGCGGCCGAGTTTGCTGGGATGTGGGGTCGCCCTGTGGGTCTGTGGTCGAGCGAGTGGTGACCGATGTGTCTGTCGGCGGTCGGCTGGTGTTGCTGCTCTGGGCGCGGGCCGCGCCGGCCAGCGACAATAACATCAGGGCAAGGCTGAGGTGAATAAAGCTTTTCACGAGTCCTCTCCTCCATAAGTATCAATGTGGAGAGTTCGGAATGCTTCCGCCAAACTTCAAAGAAGCAATATCTCTAGAGCGTCCCACGAAAATCAGGCGTGACTTCAGCGAATCACCGCAGGCGCAGGGCGTGAACGAATGCGCGCCAGCACCGGCTCGAGCGTCGCCTTGAAGCGGACGTGCCCACTGACGTTGTGCATGCGCACATCGATGTTTGCGGCGCTGACGGCGACGCCGACTTGCAGGCTCAAGCCCTGAGCCGCCGCGCTCTGAATGGCGACGGCGGTCGAAGCCGTGTAATGGCTTCGCGTGATCTGGCGCTCAGGAATGTCCAGGTCGAAGGTTTCGTCGGCGCTCGCCTGTGGCGCGGCGTCGGGCGCTTGCGTTGATGGCGGACGGTCCGCCGCCGGCTTTCTGCCAGTTTGCGCGAACGCCGGCGCGGCCACCGCGATCATCAGAAGAACGAAGAGAATCGGCGATTGTCCTTTCACTGACTGGCTCCTCCCTCAAGGCTTGCGGCTTGACTTCTGGGGGGGAGTTTTCGGTGGAAGGTTCTCCTGTGGCGGTTTCGCGTCGGCAGGCTTCTTCTCGACCTGCTCTTTGGGCGCTTGAGTTTCGCCCAGCGCTTCAGAGACGATGCGATCAATGTCGGCGAAGGCGCTGGTAATCACCAGCCGCACGCCGATGTCGCGGTAGGTGACACCGGGCTGTACGGGACGCGGCAGGTTCTGGCGCTCGGCTTCGTTAACCGTGACGCGCTCTGGCTTGCCGGGGAACTCGACTTTAGCATTGCCGACCTGCTCGAACTTCAACTCACGCACCGTGACGTTGGCCTTGATTTCCAGATCGGGCAAGGACGCGTCCGTATCGGTGCGGGAAGCTTGCGAAGCGGGCGCGGTCGCTTTCGGAGGCGTCGGCGCATTGGCTTTCGCGTTAGCTTTTTGTCGGCTCTGCGCCGCTGCGGCAGGTGCGAGCAAGAGGCATAGGACAATAGCCAGTGGCACGCTTAGCGTACGACTCATGAATGACTCTACGCTTTTCATACCTGCGATTATAGCAGAGCGTTCGGATAAAGCTGTAGCCCGTTCGCGCGATGGGTAACCCGCGGCCTGCGACACGGCCATTCCGTTCTGCGAAACAGGGATGAAAGAAAAACACAGAGACACGGAGGCACGGAGACACGGGAACACAGAGGATTTCTCCGTGCCTCCGTGCCTCCGTGTCTCCGTGTTTAATTTCCCATCCTCAACATTGAGAATTGAATGGCTCTCAGACCTAAGGCGTGGCAAACATGACGGGCTGCGCCGCGACCTGCCCTTTGCCTTCCTGCACAGTGATCGTCTGGTTGGCGGCAACGTCTGTTAGCGTGTCAACGCGCCCGCTCGGCCAGCTGATCTCGACGCTCGCCACCTTGTCGGCTTTGCCCAGGCCGAACGTCAGCGGCAACTCGCTCTGCGAGCAGTAGCTTGACCCGGTCTTCACCATGCCCCAGAGCTTGCGCTGGTCAGCAAACTTCAACGTCACTTTCGCGCCGATGCCGTCGTGATTCGACGCGGTGCCGACGGTCTTGATGCGCAGCAGGTTGTTTTGATTGCCGCCGTCATTGCGCAGCAGGTGCGGCGCGCCGTTGTTGGTCGAGATCAACACGTCGAGGTCGCCGTCGTTGTCAAAGTCGCCGTAAGCCGCGCCGCGCGCCACCAGCGCTTGCTGCATGGCGCGTCCGACTTTATCGCCGACTTCTTCGAACTTCTTCTTGCCGAGGTTGCGGAACAGGTGCGGCGGCTCGGCGTACTTCACCTTCGGCTGCACGGTGTTGATGTCGTCGGAGACATGGCCGTTGGCGGCAAAAATGTCAGGCAAGCCGTCGAGGTCATAATCGAAGAAGAAGCAGGCGAACGACAACGTCAGCAGCGACGCCTGGCCGATGGTCGAAGTCGGCGCTTCATCGATGAACAGGCCGGTGCCTTCGTTGTGATAGAGCGCCATCATCTCGTTCGAGAAGTTGCCGATGATCAAGCTCTGGCGGCCCGAGCCGTCATAATCCGCCGCGTCCGAGCCCATGCCGGCGCGCGCTTTGCCCTCTTCGCTGAAGGCGACGCCGGCCGTCATGGCGTTATCGGTGAAGGTGCCATTGCCGTTGTTGCGGTAGAGCTTGTTCGGCTGTGTGTCGTTGGCGACAAACAGATCCGTCCAGCCGTCGTTGTCATAATCGAAGGTCACGACGCCAAGCGATTTCGAGGTCGGGTCTTTCAGGCCGGCGCGCTCGGTCACGTCTTCAAAGCTGCCGTCGCCGCGGTTGTGATAGAGCACGGCACTCTGACCTTTGTAGCTTTCTGGCGTGCAGTAGGATTTGTTCTTGCCATCGAGCGTGCAGAAGAGGTCTTTCTCGATTGACCACTCGACGTAGTTGCAGACGAAGAGGTCGAGCTTGCCGTCTTTGTCGTAATCAAACCACGTCGCGCTCGTCGAAAAGCCGTTGTTGCCGACGCCGGCCTTCGCGGTCACATCAACGAACTTGCCATTGCCGGCATTGTGGAACAGGTGGTTGCCGCCGAGGCAGGTGATATAGATGTCCGGGTTGCCGTCGTTGTCATAATCGGCAACCGCGCAGCCCAACCCATACAGCTCGACCGCAAGGCCCACGTCTTTGGTGACATCGGTGAAGGTGCCGTTGCGGTTGTTGTGATAGAGCGCCGGGAAAGATTTCGCGCCTTTGTGATCGGGCCAGTTCGTCGAGTTGACGAGCAGCACATCTTGCCAGCCGTCGTTGTCATAATCGAGAAAGGCGCAGCCCGACCCGACGGTTTCCGGCAAGTAGTGTTTGCCGTACGCGCCGCTATTGTGCTTGAAGTGAATGCCGGCTTGATTCGTCACGTCGCTGAACTGAATCGGCCCGCTATAGCGCGGGGCTTCGGTCGGCGCGGGCGCTTGCACCTGCGCCGCCGCCGCCGCCGCCGGGTCGGCGGCGCGCTCGGCGGCGGCTTTCTTGGCTTCAGCCGTGCCCGCCGTGTCGTCCGCCGATGGCGTCTGCACGCAGCCGGCGAGCGGCAGAATGCTTACGAGAAGAATGAGGACGGAAACGATGAATCTTTTCTGCATCACAATCACCTTCGAATTAAAACTCCGATAAGAGATCAGGCTCATTTCGACTGCGCGTTGACGCGGCCCTTGCGTCTGCGCCCCTGGGCCGTGAAGCCGGGCTGACCGCGCGGCGCGGCCTTCGGCGAATTAACCATTGACCCAGACACATGCTCGTGAATCTGCTGGCGCTCGTTGTTGTCCGCCGGGTGCAACTGACGATAGGGGCCGGTGATGGCTTGCGATGCTTCATCGGCTTTGAAGCGCCGGTAAAGCGTCTGCTCGCGCCCGGCCATCTCGGCATTGCCCAACCCCTGATAGCAGAGCATCAGGTTGTAATGCGCCTGCAAGTCTTCGGGGTCGATCAGCAAGACCTTTTGAAACTCGGCGATGGCGTCATTGTATTGCCGCTTCAAAAACAGGATGCGCCCGATCTGGTTGACGACGACGCGGTCGCGCGGGTACTGTGCCGCCGCCGTGCGCAGATGTTCGAGCGCCTCGTCATAGCGCCCAAACGTGCGGATCGCCATGGCCAGGAAGAAATGCGATTTCGCCAGCATCGGGTTGACGTCGAGGGCTTTGCGCAAGACCTCTTCAGCCGCCTGCATGTTGCCTTCCTGTATGCGCCCGCGGGCGATGTTGACCCAGCCGTCGGCGTACTCCGGCTCCATCTCTGTGACTTTCGTGAATGCCGCTTCCGCGCCCTTCAAATCGCCCTGCAACAGCAGACCGATGCCGTAATCGTTCCAGCGCTCGCGCACAGATTTGTCGAGATAAGGCTTCACATCAGGGAGCGGCGCGTTCTTGGCAATGACCCGCAGCGACGCCTCGGCTGTGGCCATCACCGTGATCGGGATGTCGGGGATAGCTTTGATCTGGCCCGACACCTGCGAGGTGTCGCCGGTAAAGACCCAGTGGCCGTCGTCGTAGCTCTTCGACAAGCCGAACTCTTTCTGATTCGGGTCGCGCACGCCGGCAAACGCCCACTGCGTGTTCCACCAGCTGAACTTGCGATAGTTGACCTTCGCTTTGAGCATGATCTTATCGCCGCAGTCTTCGGGGACGTTGAGCCGATAATGAATCGTGTCCGCCGCGCCCGGTGGGATCAATCTGACGTAAGCGACCGAGCGCGCCATCCAGGCGTTGCGCTTGTTGATGCGGTTGCCGTGCTCGTCGAGTTGCAGGCTACGGTAAAAGTGCGCGCCTTCTTCGACCGGCCCTTTGTCGCCATTCTCCAAATAGCCGCTGTGAAAGATCGCGCGGCCCTTGTCATCAACGGCTTCAAGCTCGACCCAGACATCAAAGGCGTCAACGGTGCCGCCGGGGAAGAAGTGGCCGACTTTGCGGGTGCGCACGACGAGGTCGAGGCGGACCGATTCGCCGCGCTTGACGACGGCGTCAACTTTATCGAGCGGCGCGATGACTTCGACCGGGGTCGAGATGACCGACTGCTGCGCCCCGAAATTCAGGCTCTCTTCGCCGACCGCAAACGTGCTGGAGAGTTGCGGCTCATCAGCGCCGGCGTTCTTCTTGACTTCTTGCGGCGCGGTCGCGGCGGCGCGCGACAATCCGAAAATGTCTAAAGAGATCTGCCCGTCGCGCAGGAAATCCTGCACGACTTTCAACTGCTCCGCGTCGCCGTTGACGTAAGGCAACGCGGTGTTGGCCGCGGGGAAGCGATGCGAATGGATCTTGCCGTCTTTTGACGCCGGGTCGTCGGCGGCGACCAGCGGCATGTGACAGTCGGCGCATTTGCTCGGCTTCGCCGGGTAATAAAACGAGCGCGCCCCCTGCCCCGACACGCCCGACGCCTGCCAGTTGTCATAGTCGTTGAAACCGCGGAACCAGCGATAGCTGTTCACGGGAATGTCGAGATGCACCTTGTGGCAGGACGAGCAGAATTCCGGCGTCTGTTCCGAGTGAAAGCTCTTCAAGAAGGTCTGCTTGTGCGGTTCGGGGTCGAGCCGTAAGAACTTGTCATGCGCCCACTGCAAGATGGGGTTCTCGCTGACGGCGAGGTCGTGCAGCGGCGGGTATTCGATGGTGAAATCGGCCTGCCCCATCGTGCTCTTGACGTGAACGATGGAATGACAGGAGGTGCAGCCCAAGCCGTTTTGCGCTTCGGGGGTTTCGATCTGCTCTTTGATCGGGCGGTCAAAGCGGCCATTGAAGAAGACCGCGTGATCGTGACAGCCGGCGCACCATTTCGACGGCTGCGTGCCGACGACATCCTGCATGTATTCGATGGATTTGCGATACCACTGGTTATTGAACGACGCGAAGTGGTGCGCTGACGAGTTCCACTGCTCGTAAATCTCCTTATGGCAGCGAGCGCAATCCTTGCTCGTCATGAAAAAGGTCGAAGGAATCGTGCCGCCGATATTGGTTTCGGCGCTCGATGGGAAGAAGGGCTTTGATGGCCCGGCGCCCTCTTCTTCCATCATCAGCGGCACCAGGGCCGGATTGACGATCTTGTAACGGTCAGCGCCCGCGTAGCGATTGTAAGCCGTCGTCGCGAACGGGAAAACAAACACCAGCGCCGCCATGACGACATAGATCATCGTCCGCGTTCGGGTCGCCGACACGCGACTCAGGTGGCGCAGCAGCACGACGAGCAGCAACACCGAGCCGGTCGCCGAAAGCGCGATGTGGGTGTACAAAGCCCAGCGGTAGGGACGCGTCGCGCCATACTTAGTCACGTAAGCGCCAAAGGCAGCCCCCGCCAACAGCAAGACGGTGGCGATGCGCAGCAGCCAGGAAAAGACCTTGAAGCGTTTGATGGCATACCCGGCAAAGACCACGGCGAGCGCGCCGCCGAACAGGATGTGCAGCGCGATGTTGCCGAAGTAGAACAGCGTCGGGCTGGCATAGGCCGCCAAGTATGAGCTGTTAACCAGTTGAATGACAAAAGCGATAGCGAGGAGCCGGGCGGCGCGGTCGCCGATACTGCTAAAGGTCATCTTTGCTGACACCCCTATCCAATGCTTCGCGCTGAAAAAGCAGCGACATTATGAAGCGAGCGTAAGACGTGCTGAACGTTCTTTCCCCTGTAGAGCGTAGGAAATTATAGACGGTCGGGCGGCGGCGGGCAAACCCCGCGGCGCCTCTGTTTATCACGCGGCCCTGGCATAGCCCCCCTCAAATGTGTATGCTCTCTACGCTTCTGTCTACGCTCTCTACGTTTACGAGTCAGTGGTTAATCAAAGAAAGGCCGATATGCGAATCTTACTTTTCAATCCCGATAACGGAGTAACCCGCAATTTTATGCCGCATCTCTGGATGTTTCTTCTCCAGGCGCTGACCCCTCCCGAACATGAAGTGATACTGATTGATGGCAACGCCCAGCCGATGGATGAAGAAGGCATTGCCCGCTTTGTGCGCGAACAAAAGATCGACCTGGTCGGCATCGGCGCCATGACCAGAATGATCGCCAAAGCCTACCGCATGGCGGATGCGATCCGTGCCGCCGGGGTGCCGGTTGTCATGGGTGGGCCACACGTCACAGAGGTGCCGGACGAGGCGCTGGGCAGAGATGGAGGCCCGCGCCACGCCGACGCGGTGGCTCTCGGTGAAGCCGATGAAACGTGGCCGAAGATCGTCGAGGACGCGATGCGCGGCGAGCTCAAAGAGGTTTACACGCCGACCGATGAGAACGGCAAGGAGCGCAAGCCCAGTCTCCAGCCTTACCCGGCGATTCCCTGGGAATCCATGGACCTGGATCAATTCAACATGGTGCCGCGATTCTTCGCCCCACTGCTCAAACGCTTCAGCAATGGCTGGGGGAGCTTTCGACTGATCCCGGTCGAATCCGGGCGCGGGTGTCCGTACGGTTGCGAATTCTGCACGGTGACCGGTTTCTTCGGTGATTCGATCCGCTTTCGGTCAAACGAAAGCGTGGTCGATGAGTTGCTGCGACTGAAAGCCCGTGCCCGTCGCGAGGGGGGGCAGATCGCGGTCTTCTTCATTGATGATAATTTCGCCATCAACATCAAGCGCACCAAGTCGCTGCTGCGCGACATTATCGCCACCAATGCGCAGGTTTATTGGGTCGCACAGATCAGCGCCAACCTGTTGCGCGATGAGGAGCTTGTTGACCTGATCGCGGAATCAGGGGGCAAATGGATCTTCATCGGCATGGAGTCCATAGACGCGACCAACCTGGCGATTGCCAACAAGGGGTTCAATAAGCCGGATGAATATCGAGCCGTGCTCGAAAGACTGGCGCGGCGCGACATTCATGCGATCACCTCTTTCATCTTTGGCTTAGACAACGACCAGCCCGGCGCGGCAGAGCGAACGCTGGAGCAGATTCGCAACTGGCCTGCCGGCCTGCCGGTTTTTGGTATGCTCATCCCCTTCCCTTCGACCCCGCTCTACAAGCGGCTTGAGGTGGGCGGGCGACTGACGCGGCCAAAGCACTGGCTCGATTTTAAGCCTTACCATATGGCCCACACGCCGCTGAAAATGACCATTGATCAGGCTCATGCCGAAGTCAATCATGCGTGGGCCAGCTCGTACAGCGCGAAGGCCATAGGGGAAGCCGTGGCCTCAATGAACGACAAGCCCATCGGCCACCGCATCAACATCTTCATCGCGCGCCTGTGCTTTCGCGGAATCTACTTTCCGCAGATGGGCAAGTGGGCCTGGGTCAAAGTCATCGCGCAAAATAGTGGCGTCATCTTCAGGCTGATAGGCGAGGGGCTCAGTCCCAGAAAGCGCGCCCGGCAACGACCCGCAACGGTCAGCAATGAAGTGCCAATCACCCAGGATGAATGAAGTTCTCCGCAGCCACGCTGGTTCTTCCCTGAAGCGCCGCGGCGGTGCGCTTGTGTTAACGCTGCTCGCCATCGCCTGCATCCCGAGCCAGGTGTTGCCGCAGGGCGCGCGGCGCGCGGCCGCGCGCCAGCCGGCGGGCGCAAACCCTGACGCCAGTCCATCAGCCGGCGAAGTCAAATCGCTTGGGCGCATTGCGTCGCGCAATGATTTCGACCGCCTGGCGCGCATCTACTATCGCGGGCGCTTCTATGCCTTGCCACACCTGATGTTCGTCATTGATCGGCGCGACCACGACCGCGTCTATTACGTCAACTCGAAGCGCTTCGCTTTTCACAAGGATTTCGTCAACGCCACCTACCTGTCGCTTGAGCGCGGGCGGGCGTTTTACGAGAACAACTACCTGAAAGCCGAGCGCCGCTTTCTGCTCGGCACCGTCGCTTACCAGCCGGCGCTCGACCGCTTCACCTTCGAGTTCTGGGAAGGCGACCATCTGACCAGAGAGCTGTTGGCCGCGAGCTTTGCGGCCTTGCGCCAGTCGTTTTACGCGCCGCTCACATTCAAGGCCAATTCCAGCTTGCACGAAGAAGTCGCCGCCGCGCTGAACAAAGAGGCCGCGCCGCAACTGCCGGTGCTGACGGCGCAAGAGATGGCCGGCAACCGCGACTATCAGCCGCTCAACCTCGGCGGCGGCATCGGCCAGCTTCGCATCGTCGATCACCTGACGCCCGACACCGTCATTGACCGCAACCAGATCGTCATCTTCAAAGAGGTGCCGGTGCAACTGACGCCGCTCTCAGGCATCATCACCACCGAGCCGGCGTCGCCGCTGTCGCACGTCAACATGCTGGCCAAGTCCTGGGGCATTCCGGTCGCTCACATCAAGAACGCCGACCGGCTCTTCAAGCAGCTCGAAGGCAAGTACGTGCGCCTCGACGTCAGCGAGAACGATTACAAACTGGCGCCTGCCGATGCCCGTGAAGTGACCGAGCGCAACCGCCAATGGATCAAGCGCACAGACCTGGTGACGCCGCGCGCCGATCTCAGCGAAGACCAGCTAACAGACTTGCGCGATCAGCGGGCGCGTGATGCCATTCGCTTCGGCGCGAAGTCAGCGAACCTCGGCGAGTTGATCTACGCCCGCGCCGGCGTGATGGTGCCGGCAGGCTTCACGATTCCCTTTCGCTATTATCAGGATTTCATTCGCGCCAACCGCCTCGAAGAGCGCATCGCTGCCGCGGTCGAAGAAGACCGCTTCGTCCACGACCCGGTCTATCGCAAGGCGCGGCTCGCCGAGATTCGCGGCTGGATTCAAGCCGGCCAGCCGATGCCGGCGTTCAAGAAAGCCGTGCTCAATAAAGCGCACCGCGAATACGCCGGCAAGCCGCTCTTTGCGCGCAGCTCGACGAACGCCGAAGACCTGCCGAACTTCAGCGGCGCCGGTCTCTACACGACGGTGCCGAACGTGCGCACAGACGAGCAGTTGATGGAAGCCATCAAAACGGTCTGGGCTTCGGTGTGGAATTATGAAGCCTACGAGGCACGCGAGAGCTTCGGCATGAATCACTTCGGCGTCTACCCGGCGGTGCTGATTCAGGAAGGCATCAATGCCGACAGCGCCGGCGTCGCCATCACCACTGATCCGTTCGACCCACAGGATCGCGGCGCGGTCTACATCAATGCCAAGCGCGGGCTCGGCATCAAGGTTGTCGAGGGCAAGCGCGTCGCCGAGCAGGTCATCTACCGCCCGCGCTCGCTGACGATTCAAGTGCTGACGCGCTCGGACGAAGACACCATGCTGGCCTTTGACGAAGGCGGCGGCGTCAAAGAAGTGCGCATCGAAGCCCGCCGCGCCGTGCTGACGGACGACATGGTGCGGCGGCTGGCGCGCGCCGCTCTGGCCATCAAGCGGGCCTTCGGCGGGCGCGATCAGGACATCGAGTGGGTCTACGCCGGCGGCCAGCTTTACATCGTGCAGTCGCGTCCCTACATCGCCGGCAGCTAGCTGGCAAAGGCGACGCGGGAAGAGTGACGCGGAGACGCGGGGACACGGCGACGCGGGGAAAGAAAGACAAGCGGTTAGCGCTGTCTTTTTCCCTCACCGCGTCGCCGTGTCCCCGCGTCTGCTTTTTCCCTCACCGCGTCGCCGCGTCGCCGTGTCCCCGCGTCGGGTTTGCCCGCCGCTGTGGATTAGTATTGATTTCGCAAGTGGCGGCTATTATCTTAATCACACTTATTGGCTGCCCCTCGGGTTAACAGACACACACGGCGTTGGCCGCCAGGTTTCTCGAATCTCGATTACGCGACTGCGATTGGCTGATGGCCGGTTTGCGGCGGCGTGCCTCGGGCAAGCAAGAGCTTTTGATGGACGGAAACAGCCTCAGCGTTATCGGCCTGACAATTCAATGTGCCGGCATTGTCCTGATCACCTGCCTGTCGTTCTTCATGTCGCGCTCGATTCGGCGTCCCTTCCTCGACTATTGGACAAGCGCCTGGGTCTGCATGTCTGTGGCGCTGATTTCACTGGCGGTGGGGTTCCGCACGCCGTCGCTCGCGACGATCTATTTCGCGCTCTATTTTCTGGGCGAATATGCTTTCGGATTTCTGTTCATCGCCGGCTGCCACAACTATGCAACGGGCGGCAGACTGGCGCGGCCGCACTGGCTCTGGCTCGCGGCAAGCGCCGGCTTATCGTTCGGCCTGGCCCGGCTGTCAACCAGCTTCAGCGCCGCCTTCGTGCCGCACGCGGGCATACTGGCGGTGTTGTTTGCTCTGGCGTTTCGCGCGCTGCGCCCGGCGCGGCTGTGGGGGCGGCGCAGCCTGGGATTGAGCGCCGTAAACATCGCCCTGGTGTTGCTGGCGGCAGACTTCATGCATTATGTGCCGGTCGTCGCTTATGCCGAATTCTTTCACGGCTCGATTCCCGGAAAGTATCTGCAATACACTTCGATCTACGACCTGATTCTCGAAACCCTGCTCGGCTTCGGCTCGCTGATGCTGGTGATGGAGCGCGCCCGCCACGAAGTCGAAGCCGCCAACCGCGAGTTGCGCAGCGCCCACGAGCAGTTGGAGCGGCTAGCACAAGTTGACCCGCTGACCGAGGCGCTCAACCGTCATGCGTTCTATTCGCTGATTGGCCGGCAGCGCGGTCCGGGGGCGGCGCAGCGCGGCTGCGTTGTCGTGCTCGACATAGACAACCTGAAACCGATTAACGATTCGCACGGTCACGCGGCGGGCGATGCGGCGATCCGTGCCGTGGCGCGTACCGTGCGCTCGATGATTCGCGCCGACGACCTGTTGTTCCGCTGGGGCGGCGATGAGTTTCTGATTCTCTTCTTCAACCTCAACGAGCTGGAAGCGCGCCGTCGCCTCACTGACATTGAAGTGCAACTGGCCCTCGCCCATGTGCCCGAAGCCGACGCCCCGGTGATCGTTTCACATGGCCTGGCAGCCTTCGCCGCGACCGACGAGATCGAGCGCGCCATTGACCTGGCCGACGGCGCGATGTATGCCCGCAAGCAGGCGCGCAAGGCCGGTCAGCTCGTCGGCTAAGACCGCCCATTCCTCTGCATTGAACCGGCCATCGCCCGCCGTGTATACTCGACCGTGAGAGCAACTCCCGCTTTCGTGTTGCTCATCCGGCATCGCCGTGATCACACGCAAACCACACACGCAAGTCAATGCCGCGGCCAGGCTCGCACGCCTGGTCGCCGCCGCGCTGGCGCTGCTCGCGGCCTTCGCCTTGCTGCGTGGCCTCGACGACAGCCGCGCCGCACAGCAGCCCGAAGGCGCTGCCGTCCTCGGCGTCGTTCAGGATGACCGCAATCAGCCGGTCGCCGATGTAAAGGTGACGCTGTCGTCGCCGATCTATTCGTCTTCGAAATTGACGCAAGACGATGGGCGCTTCGAGTTTCGCGGCCTCAAGCCGGGCGCTTACCGCTTGACCGCTGAAGCGGCGCGCTTTCGCAAATCGGTAACCGATATCACCATCACTCAGCCCGCTGAAACGATCAACTCGCCCATTCAACTGACGCCGACTTCGCTGCACGTCGCCGTCGTTGATGTCGGCAGCCAACCGCTGCGCGGCGTCGGCGTGACCCTCTACACCAGGGAGCGCGGCGCGGTCGGCGCGGTCGCTGAGCGCAAGGGAACAGACGAAGCCGGCGACGCTTATTTCGGCAGGCTGGCGCCGGGCGCTTATCAGATCACCGCGACGCTGCGCGGCTATGAAGAATATCGCAACGATGTGTTCATCTCGCCCGGCATCACCACCGATCTGGTGATTCAGCTACAGGCCGCGCCGGTCATCCCGATCAACGAAAAAGCGCTGACGCGCTATGGCCCGCCCAACCTGCCGTCAAAGAACGTGCAGGCGGTCTTTCAGGACAGCGAAGGCTGGATGTGGTTCGGCACAGACAAAGGCATTGCGCGCTTCAACGGCACCGACTTCAAATCGTCATCGGCTGCCGCCACGCCTTACGACGAAGTCGCCGGCGAAGACGTGCGCGCCATCGCCGAAGACCGGCGCGGCTATATGTGGTTCGGCACGCCGCACGGCATACGGCGCGTCACCAAAGGCGGCGCGGACGACGGCGCGGCGCTTGCCGGGCGCGAGGTGCGCAGCATTTTCGTTGACAGTCGCGGCACCGTCTGGATCGCCGCCGCCGACGGCCTGGTCAAATTCGACGGCAAAGACTATGTGACCTTCACTACATCGCAGGGCTTGCCGTCGAACGACACGCGGCAGGTCGCCGAAGACCAGAACGGCCGCTTATGGATTGCGACGGCCGCCGGCGCGGCGGTCATCGAAAACGACCACGTCAGCCCGTTCGCGCAATGGCTGACGGCGCACCCGGCCAGCGCCAATGCCGAGCCGCCGCCCGCCGAGCCAATGCCCGCCAAGCCGCCGCCGCGACGCGACGCGGGCGGCGCCCGCAGGCCCGCCGCGCGCCCACAATCAGGCGAGCGCGCCGCCAACGAAACGCCTGTCGCAAACGGCGGCGATGCGGCGCGCGAGACGCAAGCCATCTTCGTTGACGCCAGCGGCGCGGTCTGGATGGCGACCGATGCCGGCGTGTTGTTTTATGATGGCGCCCGCCTGGGCCGCCTCGACATCGAAGGGCTGCGCGCCGCCGCGGGCACTTCGCAAGCGCGCCCGCCGGCGGTCGCCATCCATCAAGATCAGCGTCGCCGCATGTGGTTTGCGCTCTCGCAGGGCGGCGCGCTGCTTTATGACACCGAGCGCCGCGAATCACAACGGCTCAGCTTCGTCGAGCGCGACCATGTCGCGGCGGTCTACACGGGCCGCGAAGGCGCCGTCTGGTTCGCCACCGAGAACGGCGTCGTCAGCGCCGACTTTTACAGCTTTGTCAGCTTCACCACCAGCCGCGGGCTGGCCGACAATGACGTGCAGGCAGTCGTCGAATTGCCCGCCAGTCTCGGCGCCAATCTGGCGGGCAAGCTCTGGTTTCTGACTGCCGCCGGGGTGTCGCGACTTGAAGGCGAGCGCATCGCCGCGGTCGAGCGATTGAGCGCCAACATCAATGCCCGCGCCATCGCTTTTGATAAGCAGGGCGCCATCTGGCTGGCCACCGAGCAGGGGGCGTTCCGCCTGAGCGGCCAGACGCTGATGCAGTTCAACGAAGGCAACAAGCTGGCCTCGAACAACACGCGCTGGGTGACCAGCGCCGCCGGTGGCGCGATGGTCGTCTTTGCCACGGCGCGCGGCGCGACGGCGTTTAAAGACGGCGAGGCACAGGCGATTGACCAGCTGGCGGGCACAGACGTGCGCCATGTCTTTGAAGACCGCGACGGCAGTCTGTGGTTTGCGACGGCGCGCGGCCTGATGCGCTATGAAGCCCAGACCGGCGAGTCGGAATGGTTCGACACGTCGCGCGGACTGGCCGACAACGACGCGCGCTGGACGCTGCGATTCAATGACTGGCTGTTGGTGGCGACGCGCGGCGGCATACAGGTCTGCAACCGCCGCGACGGCGGCGGCGCGAGCTTCTCGACCTTCGACGGCGAAGCCGCCAACACGATGTTTACTGACCGCGACGGCTTCCTCTGGGTCGGCACAGATGAAGGCCAGGTGAAAAAGTTCGCGCTCATCGTCGGCACAGATGAAGGCCAGGTGAAAAAGTTCGCGGCCATCGGCGGCTACCTCGTCTCGACCGTCTATCCGAGTGAGAGTTTTGCGGTGACCGGCAGCCGGGTCAATTCATTCTCCGAAGACACGCAAGGCCACATCTGGATTGCCACGGATAAGGGCGCGATCCGCCACACCCCGGTCAAGGTTCCGCCGCCGACCGTCTTGTGGCTCGAAGTTGATGGGCGCACCGATCTGCCGACCGATGCCGAGTCAGACTTCGTGCACGTGCCTTACGGCCAGCATAAGCTGACCTTTCATTTCGCCGCCGTCAGCGTCAGCGGCCAGGTGCGCTACCTCTATCGCCTGACCGACGACGACCAGGCGGCGGCATGGGAAGTGCTGGCCGTGCAGCAAGGCGTCGAGCGCGAAGTGTCGCGGGCGAACTTGAGCGAGGGCGCGCACCTGTTCGAGCTGATTGCCTTGAACCGCGACCTCTATGGCGCGCAGCAAGCGGCGGCGCGGCTACGGCTGCGCGTCGGCTCGCCTTTCTGGAAGCGCTGGTGGTTCTACGCGCTCGCCATTGCCGTGCTGGGGATGGCTCTGGGAGCCATTTTCACGGCACACAGGCTGCGCGAGCGCGAGTACGTGCTGCCCAAGCACCTGCGCCTGTTCCAGCCGATTGAGCCGAACCCTTACGTCGTCGGCAATCCCATCCGCACCGAAAAGATGTTCTTTGGCCGCGAAGACGATTTCCGCTACGTGCGCACCAAGCTCGAAGGCGCGAGCCAGGGCGTGCTGATCGTCTTCTGCGGCGAGCGGCGGGCCGGCAAAAGCTCGATCCTCTACCAGGTATTGAACGGGCGATTGGGCGAGCGCTTCATCCCGGTCTTTATTGATCTGCAAGAGATGGTCGTGTCATCGGACTCGGAATTCTTCGCGCGCATTGCGCGGCTGATCGCCGAATGCGTCGGGCGCGCCAACCGCCGCGCGGCGGCGCTGGCGGCGGGCAGCGCGGCGGCAGAGACCAGCTTTTCGGGCGACACCAGTCTCGGCAGCGCCGGGCGCTCGACGAGCGGCAGCCCCGGAACGAGCGGCAGTCCAGGCGCGAGCGGCGCGGACATCCGGGTGCCGTCATTCGACGGGCGCAATCCTTACCCGATCTTTCTCGATTTCCTTGACGAGGTGCTTGCAACGCTCGGCGACCGCACCCTGCTGTTGCTGATGGACGAGTACGAATTGATGGAGGCCAAGGTAGACGACGGCAAGCTGTCGCCGGAGCTATTCACGTTTCTGGCCGGCTTGATGGACAACAAAGAACGGCTGGCGCTGATCTTCACCGGCTCGCGCCGCCTGGAAGAGCGCGATAAGAAGTACTGGCGCGAGTTGTTACGAAGATCACTTTTCCGCAAAGTCGGCTTCTTGTCTGAAAACGACACGCGGCGGTTGATCAGCGAGCCGGTCGCCGAGCGCGTCGTCTACGGTCGCGGCGTGATGGAGGTGATCTATCGCCTGACCGCCGGGCAGCCATTTTATACGCAGGTGATCTGCCAGAACACCGTAGATTATTTGAACGAGAACGAGCAGAACTGGGTGACGCTCGGCGACCTGACGCACGTCATTCAAGAGATCGTTGACAATCCGCTGCCGCAGATGATCTACAGTTGGGACGGCTTGTCGGACGACGAAAAGCTGGTGCTGTCGCTGCTTGCCGAAGTCTTGCCGGATGGCAACGACTACGCGCCGGCGGCGGACTTGCGCGCGGCGGTGCGCGCCAACGAGTACCCGGTGAATCTGTCGGAGACGACCATCCGGCTGACCCTTGAAGAGATGTTCCGCCGCGAGCTGTTAGAGAAAGACGCCGCCGACGGCTTTCGTTTCAAGATCGATCTGTTTCGCCTGTGGATTCGCCGCTCGCATTCGATCTGGCAAGTGGTCAAAGAGGTCAGAACGCTTTAAACTGGATTTTGGCTTCAAAACCGAGTCGGGATTCAATATGAAAAAACTTACACTCGCGCTGCTCGCGGTCATGTGGATTGCGGCAGCAGCGACCGGATACCAAAAACCGCCGGCGCAGTCGGGCGAATCGAAAAGGTATAGCCCCGAGGGCTGTGGCTTGTCGCTGGAGTTAGGGGCGCAGCCTCAGAAAATGGACCTGCCGCTGCCGGAAGATGTTTCGCGCAACATTTATTATCTCCACGGCTACTCCAGTATCGGCAAAGGCTTCGGCGTGCTCATTACCCATGTGTCTGCGCCGACCCTCCTCAATCCGAAGATTCTCGCCGAGGGTGTCGTCAAAGGCATCATCATCAACGCGCAAATAACCGATTTTTCCTACTCGACCGAACCGAGTACGGAAACGCAAGCGCCCTTGAAGGGCAGCTACAAACAGAATGGCGTTGCCCTGGAATTCAACGGCATCGCCCTCAGCCAGGGCAAACAAGCCTGGGTCGTCGCAACCATCTATAAGCAGGCGGACAAGGCTTCGCAGTCCATGTCGGAGCGCGTTCTATCTTCGGTCAAGGTGGGCGGGCCGCCCTGTCCCGAACAGGAAGAAAAGATCGGCAAGCAGCTCGGCTCGGCGGCAACCGTTACGACAGGCGAATAAATCATGTCGCGCAATCCGTACCTGAATCGCGTTGCCATCAAAGACCCGGCGCAGTTCTTCGGGCGCACCCGCGAGGTGTCGAAAATCTTCTCGCGCCTGACCGCCTCGCGCCCGCAATCAATCTCGGTGGTCGGCGAACGCAGGATCGGCAAGTCGTCGCTCTTAAACTACGTCAACCATCCACAGGTGCGCGCCCGCCAACTCGATCAGCCGGACGCGTATGTCTTCGCCTTCATCGATCTGCAACAGAAGCGCCGCATCACGCCGGTCGAATTCTTCAAAGAGCTTTTCGAGTTGATGGCCAAAGAGACCGGCGACGACGCGCTCGCCGCCGAGGAGGCGAGCTTTGATGCGATGCGCGCCGTGCTCGAACGCTTCCGCCGCCGCTCGCGCAAGCTCATCGTGCTGCTCGACGAGTTCGACGCCATCACCACGAACCGCGCCTTCGACCTGGAGTTCTATTCTTTCCTGCGCTCTATTGCCAACAACTATGACGTGGCTTATGTGACCAGCTCGGCGCGCGACCTGCAAGAGCTTTGTCATACGCAGCTGATTGCCGACTCGCCGTTCTTCAACATCTTCACCAACGTCTTCCTGCGCGCCTTCACGCGCAAAGAAGCGACCGACTTGATCACCCGCCCGTCAGCCGAGGCGGGCTTGCCGCTCGGCGGATACGCCCGCCGCGTCATGGATATTGCCGGTTATTTCCCCTACTTTTTGCAGATCGCCTGCTCGGCCTACTTCGATTACCTGGACGAAAACGACGGCAAGCTCAACCGCGAAGAGGTCGAGGCGGTCTTTCTCGACGAATCGCGCGGCCAGTTCCGCTTCATCTGGGATCACATGAGCGACAGCCACCGCCGCTGCGTGCGCGAATTCGCCGAGCAGGAGCAGGTCGGCAAAGAGCAGGCGCAGGCTTACGAAGACTTGAAGCGCGCCGGTTACTTCATCGAAGAGGAGCGCGGGCCGCGACTGTTTTCGACGCTGTTTGAGACGATCATCTCGCGCCCGCGCGTCATCACCACCGAATTGAAAGACACGGATCGCGCCGCCCTCGCCGTGCATGACGGCAAGACCGAAAAGGTCATTGCGCCGCCGCTGCTCGAAGCTCACGGTCACATCGGGCGCTTCGACATTCGCTCGTCGCTCGGCGCCGGCGGCATGGGCGAAATCTTCGAGGGCTACGACACAGACCTGCACCGCCCTGTGGCCATCAAGGTGCTGGCCGCCAAGCACATCGAAGACGAGACCATGAAGCAGCGCTTCCTACGCGAGGCGCGCATGGCGTCGCAATTGAACCACCCGAACATCGCGACGATCTACGAGATCGGCGAGGCCGCCGGCAACCCTTACATCGTCATGGAGTACGTCGCCGGCGAGACCCTGGCGGCGCGCATCGAGCGCGGCGCGCTCGGCTTGCACGAGATCAGCGACATCGGCGCGCAGGCCGCGGACGCCCTCTTTGAAGCGCATGAGCACGGCGTCGTTCATCGCGACATCAAGGCATCGAACTTGATGATCACGCCGCGCGGCAAAGTGAAGGTGCTGGATTTCGGATTGGCCAAGCCCATCCCGCTGCTCAACCGCGCGGTCAGCAAGACGCGACTGACGGAATCGGGCGTGCTGCTTGGTACGGTGAATTACATGTCGCCGGAGCAGGCGTCGGGGCGCGGCGAGGTCACGCACCTGTCGGACATCTTCTCGCTCGGCGTCGTCCTCTACGAGATGACCACCGGACGTTTGCCTTTCGAGGGCGAGACCTATTTTCAGACCATCGAAGCCATCACGCGGCGCGCGCCATCCAGCGTGAAGAAGCTGCGCAAGGACGCGCCCGAGGCGCTGGTCGCGGTGATCGAGCGCATGCTCAAGAAGGCGCCCGCGGATCGCTACCAGTCAGCGGCAGACATCGCCGTCGACTTGCGCCGCCTTGAAGACCAGCCGTGACTCACCTCCGTCAATAGCCGCCTTCATCCGTCAGCGCGACTTTGCCGCGGAACGAGCGGTAGAGGAAGGTGAAATAGCCGACCGCCAGCGCCATGCCGATCACCCACCAGACGAGACCCGCGCGCAGGCTGTAAGCGCCGCTGCCGACGTTATAGATTGTCAGGCTGTAAGCCGCATCGGTGCTCGCCGGCAGCAGCGTCGGGTAGAGCGCGAAGGCCGCGCCGCCAAGCATGCCGGCCAGAAAAGCCGACGACGCGAGAAACGCCGCCAGGTCCCGCCCCCTGGCTCGATACAACCGCATGGCCGCAAGCGCCGCGACGACCGCGGCGGGAATGGCCCAGCCCCACGGGCGGGCGCGGAAATTATCCACCACCTGCGGGCGCACATAAAGCGTGGCGATAAGGCTCAGGACGGTTAGCAGCACAAGCGCCGGCCAGGCCGACGCGGCGACGCGCCGGGAGCGGGCTTGGATCGCGCCTTCGGTCTTTAAGGCGACATAGTGCGCGCCGTGCAGGGCGAGCGTGACGAGCGCCAGCACGCCGGTCAGCACCGTGTACCAGTCGAGAATGCCGGGACTCGAACCCGCTCTGAAGTTCGTCCACAGCGGCGCGAAGAAGTAACCGGTGCTGTCGAGCGGCACGCCGCGAACGACGTTGCCGATGGCGGCGCCGAAGAAGATGGCCAGCAACAGGCTGGCGGCGGCGAACAGAAAATCGAACAGCGACCAGAGCAGCGGGTCGCTCACATGCGACCGCAGCTCGACGCCGACGCCGCGCAGCATCAGCAGCCACAGGACGATCATCAATGGCAGGTAGAAGCCGCTGAAGCTCGACGCATAAAGCAGCGGGAAAGCGAAATAGAGCGCGCCACCTGTGGCCAGCAGCCAGACTTCGTTGCCGTCCCACACCGGCCCGATGGTGCGCAGCACCAGACGGCGCTCCGTGTGATCCCTGGCGACAAAGGGGCTGATGATCCCTGCGCCGAGGTCGAACCCATCCAGCACGACGTAAGCCGTCAACATCAGCGCGACGAGAATGAACCAGACTGTTTCCATTATGCCGACCTCCTCTCTTATGATTCCGCGCTTATGATTCCGCCGTCTCGGGCAGTATCTTGGCGCTCACCGGCGTTGCTTGCTCTGGCTTGTTTAGAAAATCGGGGCCGTGCATGATCTCGCGCCAGATCAACATCAGGAACAGGATGCCCAACACCATGTACATGCCCATGAAGCCGAGCAGCGTGAACAGCCCATTGCCTGCCGAGACATTCGCCGAAAAACCATGCTCGGTGCGCAGCAATCCGTAGACGACCCACGGCTGGCGGCCCAGCTCGGCGGTCAGCCAGCCGGCGGTGTTGGCGATGTAAGGGAATGGAAAGCTCAGCATCAGAATCCACAGCATCCAGCGCGCGTCAAAGAGCCGCCGCCGCCACAGCAGGAATGCCGACACCGCCATGACGAGAATGAAGATCGTCCCCAGCCCAACCATGATGTGATAGCTGTAATAAAGCAGCGGGATGTTGTCGGGCCACTGATCGCGCGGAAATTCGTCGAGCCCGCGGACGACCGCTTCCCATCGGCGATAGGTCAGGAAGCTGAGCATCCGTGGCACGCGGATCGGGTTGTCGAGTTGTTGCTTTTCAACGTCCGGCTGGCCGATCAGCGCGATGGGCGCTCCGGCTTCGGTGTGAAAATGGCCTTCCATCGCCGCGAGCGTCACCGGCTGATGCTCGGCGATCAATTTGCCGTGACCGTCGCCCGAAGGAAACAATTGAAAGATTGAAGCGACAACGCCGGCGGTGATGCCCATCTTAAGAAACAGCCGGCCATATTCCGTCTGCCGCTGCGACAATAGGTAGAACGCGCCGACCGCCGCCATCACAAACGCTCCCGTAACGACGGCGCCGCTCATGTTATGAAGGTACTGCCAGAAGGCCCACTCGTTGGTTAACAGCGCCCAGAAGCTGTTGAGGTGCGCCATGCCGTCAGGGCCGATCTCGTAACCGACAGGGCGCTGCATCCAGGCGTCGGTGACGATGATGAAATAGCCCGACAGCCATGAGCCGAGCAAGACCATGAAGGCGGCCAGCCAGTGTATGCGCTGCCCGAAGCGCTTTTCGCCGAAGAGGAACAAGCCGAGGAATGACGATTCCAGGAAGAAGGCGAAGACGCCTTCCATCGCCAGGCTCGTGGCGATGACGCCGCCCGAATACTGCGCGAACTTGGCCCAGTTGGTGCCGAACTGGAACTCCATCGGGATGCCGGTGATGACCCCGAAGAGAAAGTTGATGGCGAAGACTTTGGCCCAGAAACGTGCCGCGCGATTGTAACGTTCGTCACCTTTCCACAGGGCGAGCGATTTAAAGAGAACGATGAGCGGCGCCAGCCCCATCGTCAGTTGCGGGAAGAGGTAGTGATAGGTGATCGTAAAAGCGAAGTGCAGGCGGTGGATCGTGAGCGCACTGTCCATTATTCATCTCCGAGCGTCCGGCTTCATCGGTTGATTAAAGCACGGCTGCTTCTTTGATGACAGCGGCTCAGCAGCACCCGGAGATTAACACAAAGGGGCGGGCATTCAAAAGCTGAATGACACACGGGGACACGGAGGCACGGAGAAGACTCCGCGCCTCCGTGTCCCCGTGCCTCCGTATGTCATTCCATTCTTGACTTGCGGAATGGAATGGCCCTGTTATTCGTGACGCTCAAGGCTTCAGCACCACCTTCATGCAGTCGTCCTGCTTGTTGAGAAAGATGTCAAAGCCTTTGGGCGCGTCGTCGAGCCTCATGCGATGGGTGATGACGAAGCTCGGATCGATCTCGCCGTTTTCGATGCGCTTGAGCAGCGGCTTCAGGTAACGCTGCACGTGGCACTGGCCACTCCTGATGGTAATCAAGCGGTTCATCAAAGAGCCCATCGGGAACTTATCGATGAAGCCGCTGTAGACACCGATGACCGACACGGTGCCGCCATTGCCGCAAGCCATGATGGCTTCACGGATGACGTGCGGGCGGTCCTGCTCCAGCTTCAGCGCCTGCTTGGTGCGGTCATAAGCGCCGAGCAGGCCGGGCTTGTGCGACTCCATGCCGACGGCGTCTATGCAGGCGTCCGGCCCGCGCCCGCCGGTCATCTCCTTGAGCGCTTCGAGCACGTTGACCTCTTCATAGTTGATGATCTCGGCGCCGACCTCTTCACGCGCCATCTTCAATCGGTAAGGGAAGCGGTCAATGCCGATGACGCGCCCGGCGCCGAGCATGAAGGCGCTCTTCATGGCGAACTGGCCGACCGGGCCGCAGCCCCAGACGGCAATGACATCGCCCGGCTTGATGTCGCACATCTCCGCGCCCATGTAGCCGGTCGGGAAGATGTCCGTCAGGAACAAGACCTGCTCATCCGTGAAGCCGTTTTCGATCTTCAGCGGCCCGACGTCGGCGAACGGCACGCGCGCATACTCGGCCTGGCCGCCGGCATAGCCGCCCGTCAGGTGCGAGTAGCCGAAGATGCCCGCCGGCGAATAGCCCATCAGCTTTTCGGCCATCCAGGCATTCGGGTTCGAGTTCTCGCAGAGCGAAAACATCTGCTGCTCGCAGTGCCAGCAGTGGCCGCAGGCAATCGGAAACGGCACGACGACGCGGTCGCCGACTTTCAAGTTTTTCACTTCTTTGCCGACCTCGACGACCTCGCCCATGAACTCGTGGCCGAGGACGTCGCCCGGCTCCATCGCCGGAATGAAGCCGTTATAAAGATGCAGATCCGAGCCGCAGATGGCCGTCGAGGTGATCCGCACGATGGCGTCGCGCTGGTTGAGGATTTTAGGGTCCGGCACCTCCTGCACTTCGACCAGCTTGGGACTCATCCAACAATTTGCTCTCATGTGTTACTCCTTTCTCTTCGCCTAGGCCGCGCCGTCCGCAGGCGGCTGGTGCGGATACGGGCCGCGGTGAATGCTTGAATCCGAATGAACGACTTCGCCGGCTTCGAGCACCTGTTTGAGGCGGCGGAGGTCGCCTTTGATCTGCTGTTCGGGCGCTTCGCCGAAGAGCTTGGCGACGGCGGCTCCTAAAGCGCCGGCGGGCGGATTGTATTCGACCTCGACGCGGACTTCGGTGCCGCGATTGCCCGGCGCGCGGTCAAAGCGCACCGTGCCGGAGTTGTCTACGTCGGCGCCTTCTATCGAGCGCCAGGCGATCAACTGGTTCGGGCGGTCTTCGATAATCTCGGCGTCCCATTCGACAGTCGTGCCGGCGGGCGCTTTCGCCACCCAGTGTGAACGCTTTTGGTCGGACACCTGCACGGATTCAAGATGGCTCATGAAGCGAGGCAGATTCTCGAAGTCGCGCCAGAAGCGATAGACCTCTTCGGGCGCGCGGTTGATGGTGACGGTGTTGACGGCCATGACCGCGCCGTGCGGGCCGCGCACGGTGCTGAGCCGCTGCGCGGTGTAGAGATCGAGCGCCGTCACGCCGATCACCGAAGCCATCGCCGCCGAGAGCTTGAGCTTGTCGGTGCCGCTCGACATCAGCGCCACATCGAGCGCCGCCAGATCCATTGCGTCGCCGGCCACCCGCGCCCAGACCCAGGCGGCGGGCCGGCGTTGCGTGAGAATGCCAATGCCGGCAGTGATCTCGCGCAGGCCGCAGGCGAAGCGAATGAAGTTGGTGTGCTCGCCTTTCGCGCCGATCAGTTTGCCCAGCGCTTTGGGCGCGAGCACCTCTGCGAGACCGAGGCCGATGCTGAACCAGCCGAGGAAGCTGGCCAGCCGCTCTTCGGGCGCGGCGTTGGAGGCTTGCAGCCGCTGTAGGTGAAGATAATGCCGGTCGCGCTGCCGCACGTCCTGGCCTTGCGGCGTCTGCGCCTCTTGATCCGGCGCGAGCGCCTGCCGTGTTTGCTGAACTGCCATGTTCACTCTCCTCTCTTGCTTGTGCTTAATCTAAGCATGTTGATGACAGACTCTGTTTGATTGTGCATGAAGAGTTGATTGAGCAAGGAGTGTGCCCATGCGGACGCTTGCGATGCGTCTGCGAGCAAAGACAGCGCAGGGCAGAGTGCATGGCGCGTGGGGTGTTTTAGCGGCGCGTTGGGTAAATCGCGCCGGCAGCCGTCAGCGCGGCGGGCGAAAGGCGTTCGTCAATCCGGCGTTCTGTTGTAGAATGATTCCGGTACCTGGCGCGGTGGATAGTGAATTGGAGGACGAATGACCAACGAAGAGATGGAACGCGCCATCGAGTTTCTGCTCAATCATCATGCTCAACTCAGCGCCGACATCAGCAAGCTGACGGCTGCTGTCGAGGCGATGCGCGAAGAGATGGACGCAACGCGTGAGGAGACACGCGAAAGCTTCGATAAGCTGATCCAGGCGAACGAAGTGACGCGCCGGCTCACCGAAGAGGTGGCGCAGCTCGCCTTGCAGACCAGCCAGCGCGTCACCGGCCTTGAACATCGCGTCAGCGACCTTGAATCAAAGCCCTAGCCAGTGGCCGGCGCATTATGGCCGCCCCTTATGGCTGCGCTTTCGGCTTCACCAGGTAGCGCTCGAACCAGTCGAGCACCGTCGTGTACCACAGCTCGGAATTCTGCGGCTTCAATACCCAGTGGCCCTCGTCGGGATAATAGAGCAGCTTGGATTCGACGCCCTGCCGCTGCAAAGCGGTGAACATCTGCAAGCCTTCGGTGACCGGCACGCGATAATCCATCTCACCGGCGATCACCATCGTCGGCGTGCTGAAATTCTTCACAGACATGTGCGGCGACCATTTCAAGTAGAGCTGCGGGTTCGTCCACGGCGTGCCCTTGAACTCCCATTCGGGGAACCAC
The DNA here is from genome assembly GCA_035275065.1 of Blastocatellia bacterium. Taxonomy (NCBI): domain Bacteria; kingdom Pseudomonadati; phylum Acidobacteriota; class Blastocatellia; species Blastocatellia bacterium. The sequence continues at coordinate 17,537 of DATENM010000130.1, read as the reverse complement.
AGCTCTTCGGTCGCGCCATACATGCTCATCAAGTTGAACAGCCCTGCGTGCGACACCAGCGCCTTGAATTTGACCCGCGCATCATCGTTATGGCCGGCGATCCAGTTGACCATGTAACCGCCATAGCTGCCGCCCGCCGCGCCGATGCGCTCGCGGTCAACGAAGGGCAGCGTCGCGACATAGGCCACACCGTTCATGATATCTGTATAGACGCGGCCTCCCCAGTCGCCCGAAATCTCGTCCGTGAAGCGTTGGCCGAAGCTGGTCGAGCCGCGCGGGTTCGGCATGAAGACCACATAGCCGGCAGCCGCAAAGATCTGCGGATTCCAGCGGTAGCTCCACGAATCGTTCCATGCGCCCTGCGGCCCGCCGTGAATCAGCACGACCATCGGGTATTTGCGCGCCGCCGAAAAGTTCGCCGGCTTCACCAGCCAGCCCTGCACCTTGACGCCGCCGGCGCCGTCCCAGGTCAGCTCTTCCGCCGCCTTGAAGCCGTACTGCGCGAAGGCCGCGTCGCCGACGCGCGTTACCTGATTGACGACGCCGCCCGCGGCGCTGGCGCGATAGACTTCGACGGCGCGCGTCAGGCTCTGGCGCGTGAAGACCATGCTGCGCCCGTCGGCGCTCACTTGCACGTCGTCGTTGAAGCCGTCGCTCACCAGCCGGCGCAGCGGCGCGCCTTCGAGCGAGATTTCATAGATCGGCTGGCGCGCGCGCTCGGCGACGACCGCGAGCAGACGTCCGCCTGTCGGCGTAAACGTAAAGCTCTCGACGCTGGCATCAAGCGATTCGGTCAGCGAGTGGCTCATGCCGGTCTTGCGGTCATAGAGCATCAAGCGCCAGCGGTCGGCCTCAAAGCCGGGCTTGGCCTGCGCCCGGTAAGCGATGTAGCGGCTATCAGGCGAATAGCGCGGCGACAGGTCGTTGGCCGGATTATCACTGGTAATGCGTCGCGCCTCGCCGCCCGTGACCGGCACGATGAAGAGGTCACCATTCGTAGATCGCGACTCGTCCTTGTCAGTGTTGCGCGCGAACGCAAGCTCTTTCGAGTCGGGCGAGAAGGCGTAATCGGTCATGCCGCCGAGACTGAAAGGCGGCGCGTCAAAGTCGCCGGGCGTCAGGTCGCGCGCCTCGCCGGTTTCAGTCGCGACGACGAATACGTGATTGCGCTTGCCTTCTTTCCACGCCGTCCAGTGACGGTAGAGCAGATGCTCAGTGATCTTCGCTTTGACTTTGCTCGCGGCAGCGGCTTCGGCGCGGCGGCGGTTGCAGTCGTCGCTCGTGCAATCGGGATAGACTTCGGAGGTGAAGGCAATCAAGTGCCCATCGGGCGACCAGACGGGATCAGCCGCGCCGAGCGCGAGGTTGGTCATCTTTTTGACTTCGCCGCTGTCAACGTCCATCGTCCAGATTTGCGCCTCGCCGTCACGCGCTGACACGAAGGCGAGCCGGCGGCCATCGGGCGACCAGCGCGGCGCGCTCGACGAAGTTTTTTCATTGGTGAGCTGGCGCGGCTCGCCGCCATCAACCGGGATCAAGTAGATTTGCGTCGTGCGGCGGTTGGCGGCTTTGTCGGTGTCGGCAATGGTATAGGCGATCATGCGCCCGTCGGGCGAAATCTGCGGGTCGCCGACGCGCCGCATCGTGATCAGGTCGTCAATGGTGAAGCCCCTGGCGGGCGGCGTGGTTTTACCGCTCGACACAGCAGCGAGCGATAATAAAACGATAACGACGAATGCGGCGCAGGTGCGCTTCATGAATTTTTCCTCCGACGAACCGGCTGTACGAATGATAAGACTCCTGGCACAGGCAAAAGGTTTTCAGATGGGTGCAAAATATGCAGCATAAGGAAATATTAAGATTAGCAACCCCGGCCCGCGCCGTCAAAAGAATACCGCGACGGGCCGCGCCCATCCTGCTTGAAACGCTTTTCGCGCGCCTCAAATCTTTGCGTCCTCACACGAAGCGCAGGCGTTTGCTGGCGGCCGTCTTACTCGCCTGCTTACCGCTCGCTCAGGCCGCCGCGCTGCCGGCGCTTCAAGCGACCCAGGCGACTGCCCGGAAAGCAGACTTTGATACCATCGAAGGCGCTTTTCATGATGGCCTTGGGACGTTCGCGGAAATCGCTCTTGCCAACGAATTGATCGCGCAGGCGCACCTCTCACAGCCACTGTTCGACGCCGCGCCGAGCCGCGCCAAAATGCGCGAGGCGATCCGCCGCCTGCCCGAATCGGACGCGCACCGCACAGTGTTTCAACAAGAGATCAGCCACATCGAAACGGCAACGCGGCGCGGCGCCGCAGAGCTACTTGGGCTCGCCGCGCCGGCCCGGCTCGTCGGCGTGCGCCACACGCCGCGCGACTATGCGGACGCGCATGCGGGCGATCTGCGGCTTGAGTTCGCGGGGCGCGCGCCGCTGCCGGTCTCTGTTAAGACCGACAAGTCGCACAAGGTTGCGGTCGCCGAAGGCCAGACGCCCGACATCGGCGCCAAGTGGGCGGCGCGTTATTTTCGCGTCACGCCGCCCGAGCTTGACCGGATGATTCGTGATCTCGGCTACTCGTCGCTTACGGAGCTGAAATCACATTACTTGAACGTCGCGCGGCTGGTGGCGCAGGTCTTGATTCATAAGCTGAAACTCGCCGACTGCGAGCCGACCGACTTCAGCCGGGCGCGCGTCGGCGACATGGAAGCGCTGAAGTATTTGCTGCGCCAGTTGCGCTACTTCAAGCACGGCAAGGATGACAGCCGGGTGATTATCTTCGACCGCGCGACCGGCGAGGTGAAATGGGAATCGCTGCTCGACCGCATAGACATCGAGCGCCTGACGCCGGAGCGCATCACCTTCCTGCCATCGCACCCGCGCGGCAACCCCATCGCGTCGGAGTTCGGCCTGCGCATTGATGGCGCGACGGTGGTTTCCTTTCAGGTCAAGCACCGGCGCGGGCGGGCGCGCGGCACCGCCCGCGAGCTGGAATTTCTCGACATCACGACGCGCCTGCGAATCTGAAAAGCTTGACCGAAGCGTTGATTAATCGACTGTGGGAAAGAGGAAAAGAAAGGATGCGGATGAGAGGACTTGAACCTCCATGGGATTGCTCCCACAGCGTCCTGAGCGCTGCGCGTCTGCCATTCCGCCACATCCGCATGATGTGCGAGTGCGATTCAATCGAAGCAAAAATAGTCTACCGAGCAACCGCAAAATGTGTCAATTTGATTTTGGATTTTCAATTTTCGATTTTGGATTCTTGCGGCGCTTTCGCGCCATTCATCGCGCGATCAGTCCGTAATCACGAAACACAGCGCGCCAGGGCCGCCGCGACCTTTTGACAATCTAAAATCTAAAATCCAAAATCCAAAATCAGTATGGATCTTTCACCGCAACGAGTCCTGAAGGCGCTGCCGAAATCACGCGAGCGCGCCGTCACCGTAGATCGCCTGGCCGAAGCCCTCGGCTTAAGCGAAACCCAAACGGCGCGGCTGCGCGAGTATTTGAAAGAGTTCGCGCGAACCGGCCTGGCGGCGATGAAGAATCATCGCTACTGGCGCAAGTCGTTCGACGGGCTGTTGATCGGCACGCTGCGCGGCACGCGCTCCGGCCATGCCTTCGTCGTGCCCGAAGATGAGCGCGAGCGGCAGCGCGGCGACCTCTTTATCGGCGAGCGCCAGATGGGCGCGGCGCTGCACGGCGATATGGTCATCGCCCGCGTCACGGCACAGAAAGCACGCGGGCGCGAAGGCCGCATCGAAGCCGTCTTGCGCGGCACGGCGCCGACGGTCGTTGGCCGCTTTATCAAGCTCCCGGCGGAGAGTTTCGTTTCCCCGATTGACGAGCGCTTTCTCCATGAAGTGAGTGTTGCGGCCGCTGACGCCAGGGGCGCACGCGACGGCGATATCGTCAACGTCGAGATCACCCGCCCGCCGATTGCCGGTCGCCCGCCCTGGGGCCGCGTCGTCGAAGTCCTCGGCCCGCCCGACACGCCCGGCATCGATATCGAGATCATCATCCGCAAACATCGCTTGCCGCATGTCTTTTCGGAAGCGGCGCTCGCCCAAGCCGAAGTCATACCGGAAAGCATCAGTAATGAAAACCTCACAGGGCGAGTTGACCTGCGCGACTGGCTGACGATCACGATTGACGGCGAAACCGCCAGAGATTTTGACGACGCGGTCTCTTTAGAGCGCTTACCGAACGGGCGGGCGCGGCTCGGCGTCCACATCGCCGACGTCAGCCATTATGTGCGCGAAGCGAGCGCCCTCGACGAAGAAGCATTTCGGCGCGGCACCTCGGTCTATTTCCCTGAGCGCGCCATCCCGATGTTGCCGGAACGATTGTCGAACGGCATCTGCTCGCTCAATCCGCGGGTGGATCGCCTGACGATGTCGGCGCTCATCGAGCTGGACGCGCGCGGGCGTGTCGTAGATTACCGGCTCGCGCCAAGCGTCATTCACAGCCGCGAGCGCATGACCTATACGCAGGTCAACGAGATCATCACCCATCCCGAAGGCGAAACGGCGCGGCGCTATGCTCACATCCGCGATATGGTCCTCAGAATGCACCAGCTCACGCTGCTGCTCATCGAGCAGCGCGAGGCGCGTGGCGCGATTGACTTTGATCTGCCCGAAGCCGAGCTGTGGTTCAACGACGAGGGCCAGATCGGCGGCATCCTGCGCTCGGAGCGCAACATCGCGCACCGTTTGATCGAAGAGTTCATGCTGCTGGCGAACGAAACCGTCGCTCGTCATCTTGATGGGCTCGGCGTGCCGCTGCTGTTCCGGGTTCACGAAGAGCCGAACCCGGTGAAGGTCGAAGAGTTCGCTGAGATTGCCGCCTCATTCGGCCACAAGTTTTCCATGCACGGGCCGGTGCCGCAGCGCGGCTTTCAACACCTGGCGACACAGATTCGCGGCCTGCCCGAAGAACGTATGCTCTCTTACTTAATGCTGCGCTCGATGCAGCGCGCCAAGTATGCCGCGAAGAACGAAGGGCATTACGGGCTGGCGATGAAGACCTACACGCATTTCACGTCGCCGATCCGCCGCTATCCCGACTTGATCGTCCACCGCGTTCTGCGCGAAGTGGTCGAGCGCGGGCGCACGAACGCCGCAGACTTTGCCATCGATCTTGGCGAGCGCCGCGCCTTGAAGCGCTTGGCCGCGCCGGTGCTTGACGAGGAGAGCGAAACCACGCTGCGCAGCCGGCTGGTCAACATCGGTGAACACGCCAGCGAGCGCGAGCGCGTTGCCGCCGACGCCGAGCGCGAGCTGATGGATTGGCGCAAGGCCGAGTTTATGGCCGGGCGGGTCGGCGAAGTCTTCGACGGCGTCATCACCTCGGTTAAGGATTACGGATTTTATGTCGAGCTGAATGACTTCTTCGTTGAAGGGCTGGTGCATATCTCGACGCTGACGGACGACGAGTACGAATACCAGGAGCGCAAGCACCGGTTGAGTGGCGGGCGCACGAATCGCAAGTACCGGCTCGGCGATGCCGTGCGCGTCGTTGTCAGCCGCGTAGACCGCACGCGCCACTTGATTGACTTTGCGCTTTCGGATTAGAGCGAGCGGACTGCCGCCCTGGAGGATTAAAGATTTACGCCGGCAAGCGCTTGATGTAAGCTTGGTCACCTCAGGTTCGTAACCGGTCAGACGCAGATAACAGGAGATCAAGCCGGCGGTGCGCGATGGGATAGGAGAGCAGCATGATGGGCAAGCGTCAGTTGGGTGCGCAAAACTTGATACGGGCAGCGGCGATTAGCTTCATTCTCATCCTTTCAATTAACGGGAGCCGCGCGCGCGCCGGCGTCACGGCTCAAGCCGAGACTCCAACAATCGCGCCGGTGATCACCGACATCGAGGTCGATGGAAAAGTTCTGACCGTTATCGGCGCGAATTTCAGCAGTGGCGCCAAAATCCTGCTCAATGGCGAACCGCAAAAGACCCGGTTTGATTCTCCGACGCAGTTGACCGCGAAGAAATCCGGCAAGCGAATCCATCCCGGCGATAACCTTCAAGTGCGTAATCCTGACGGCACCACCTCGCCGGAGCTTCTCTATTATAAAGAGCCCTACGAAATTTCTGTTATGGCAAATGACGTGGCTTATTCGCCCGTCACCGACCGCCTCTACGTCAGCGTCAACAGCCAGGCCGCGCAGTATGCCAATTCAATTGCCATCGTCAATGCGCGCACGGCGCAAGTCGAAACGACCATCGCCGTCGGGCACCAGCCGCGCACGCTAGCTTTTTCTGACGATTACCGCTTCATTTATGTCGTGATCGAGGAGGGGCTGAAGGCGCAGCGCGTCAACCTCGGCACCAGCCGCGTGGATTTGCAGATTGATCTGAAGACGGCGTTCGGCGTTGACGGCTGTGCTTTTGCGGGCACAGACCTGCGCGTGATGCCCGGCCATCCGGAGACCATCGCCGTCGCGCTTCAATGTAATCAATATACCATTGGCGCGGTCGTTGCCATCTTTGATAATGGTGTCCGGCGACCCGCCATCGTCACCGGGATATTCACCGGCAGCACACTCTGCTTTGGCGCGACCACGGATACGCTGTGGGGCTACGAGGAGGGCAGCACCAACGTGTCGCAGTATCAAATTGACGCGCAGGGCGTCCATCTGGTCGACAAGCCGTTCGAGGGCCTGCTCTCCTACGCCCGTCAGCAGCTGGTGCTTCACAACGGGCTGATCTATGCGACCAATGGCCGCGTCGTGCGCCCGGAGCTGCGCACTTTTGATGGGCGATTTTTCACCCAGGAGGCGTTCGGCGCTAACGCCTCTGCCCTGGATACCAGTACCGGGCGCGCTTACTTCGGGCAGCGCGACGGCTATGATTTCGCCATTGCGGAATTTGATATTCGGACCTACCGCCTGACCCGGTATTACAAAGCCTATTACGGGCTGGTCTCGGAGCTGGGGCAGATGGTGAGCTGCGGTTCGGCGGGCCTGGCGCTGCTGGTCCCGCCGCTGGTTACCACGGGCCGGATCGTGATCTTCCCGCTCTCGCTGATGAAGCCGGGGCCGACATACGAGCCGCCGCCGCCGCTGCCGATCAACGGCGGCGTGCGGCGCATCCCGCTGCCGAATTACGAGATCACTTATGACGCCAGCCGGCAACGGTTTTATGCGAGCGTGCCGAGCGTGTTTGATAAGTATGGCAATTCGATTGTGCCGATTGATCCGATTGCCGGCACGGTCGGCGAGCCGGTCTGGGCGGGCAGCGAGCCCTGGCAGATGGCGGTCACCGATGACGGGCAGTATCTCTACACGGTGCTGTTCGGCGGGCGCGCCGTTCAACGCCTGCGGCTGCCTGACCTGGCGCTCGATCTGCGCTACCCATTGTTTAATGACGGAGCCTTGTTCCAGGGGCCGATGAGCACGACCGCCGCCGACATTCTAACCGTGCCCGGTCATCCTGAATCGCTCGTCGTCGCCCGCTGGGGCGATCATAACCACGACCCGTTCGATTCCGATGGCGTTGCCATCTACGATAACGGCGTCAAGCGCCCCGCTTCGACGCCCAACTGGATTTTTGGGTCGCCAAGGATCAACACGATTCAGTTGTCGGCGTCGGCCAACGCCGTCTATGGCCTGACGACCGACAGCTCGGACCACACCTTCACGCGCATGGGGCTTGATTCGAGCGGGGCTCACATCACGGCCAGTCGCGAGTTTGTTGGCGAAGAGGGCGTCTCGAAGATGCGCTGTCAGGGCGGCCTCTGTTTTACGAACACCGGACTGATCATTGACCCGGAAACGCAAACGCGGCTCGGCAGATTTCGCTTCGACCTCTCGCCGCTGCACATCGGCGGCACCGACATGGTGCTGCCGGACGTGGCGCATAACCGCGTCTATTTCATTATCGCCCTCGATTCGAATTCGGGCGGTGGCGTCTACGTCCTGGCCTACGACCTGAGCACACGGATGGAGGTAGCGTCGTACAGGGCGCTTGATGGACTGAAGAACATCGTGAGCTTCTGGGCCTGGGGCAACGATCAGTTCGCCTTCAGCACGGGTGAGGAGGTTGTCTTCTTCCCGAAATCGCTGTTACAGCCGTCCGCGCCTTCCGCGTCCGCGCCGCATTAACATCGAGCGATTGAGCGTCGAGCCCGACTCGGCAGTGCCGACGACGGATGGGCTTCCGCCTTCGTCGTTTGTCTGCCGCCGTGTTACCATCAAGCGCAAATGACATCAAGAGTCCCGAACAAACGATGGGTGCAAACACACGCCGACAGCGCGCAGATTGCGCGGCTGGCGCGCGACCTGCACCTGTCCGACGTTCTCGCGACGGTGCTCGCCAATCGTGGCATCACCGACCCGCAGACCGCGCACAGCTTTCTCCACCCATCGATCAACGATCTGCACGACCCGTTCCTGATGCAGGACATGCGCGCGGCCGTGCGCCGCATCCTCGAAGCCGTGGCGCGCAAAGAGAAGATTCTCATCTACGGCGACTATGACGTTGACGGCACGACCTCGACGGTCATTCTCAAGAAGGCGCTGACGCTCGTAGGCGCTGATGTGGCGTATTACATCCCTGAGCGCTTGAAAGACGGCTACGGCCTGCGCGAAGACGCGATGGACATGGCCAAGGCGCAGGGCTATCACCTGATCATCAGCGTTGATACAGGAATTCGCGCCCGCCAGGTCGTCGAACATGCGCGCGCGCTCGGCCTCGACATCATCATCACTGACCACCATCTGCCGGAACAGGGGCTGCCGCGCGCCAACGCCGTGCTCAACCCGAAGCGCAGCGATTGTAATTACCCCAACAAAAACCTCGCCGGCTGCGGCGTCGCCTTCAAGCTGGCGCAGGCACTGTTCATTGAAACCGGGCGCACCAACCTGATCGAGCCGTTCATCAAGATCGCCGCCATCGGCACCATCGCCGACATCGTGCCGTTGACGGGTGAAAATCGCGTCATCGCTCGATATGGGCTGGCGGGCCTGAGCCGCCCGAATAATCCGGGGCTGCGCGCCCTGCTCGAAGTCGCCGGCGTCGCGGGCCGCCCGGTGTCGTGCGTGGATGTCGGCTTTCGCATCGGCCCGCGCATCAATGCGGTGGGTCGCATGGCCGGCGCGAGCGCGGCGGTTGACCTCTTCGACGCGCCCGATCTGGAGACCGCCATGAAGCTCGCCATGCAGATGAACGAGCAGAACCTGGCGCGGCAGCAGGCCGAGGCAGACATCCTGGCTCAGGTCATGGCGGCCATCGAGCGCGACCCCAGCGTGCGCCAGTCGCGCGTCGCGGTCATTGCCGGCGAAGGATGGCACCGCGGCGTCATCGGCATCGTCGCCTCGAAGGTCGTCGAGCACCTGCACCGCCCGGCCATCGTCATCTCGATTGAAAACGGCGTCGGGCATGGCAGCGGGCGCTCAATTGAAGCGTTTCACCTGCTCGATGGGCTGGAGAGTTGTGGCGAGTTGTTCGAGCGCTTTGGCGGCCACGCGCACGCCGCCGGCCTCGCGATAGCCGCCGACCGCATTGATGAGTTGCGGCGGCGCTTGAACGATCATGCGGCCGGCGTCTTAAACGACGAGGCGCTGGTGCCCATCGTCGAGACCGATTACACGCTGCCGCTCAAGCAAGCGTCACTGGAAACGCTGGCCGAGCTGGCGCGGCTAGAGCCGTTCGGGCCGGGCAATCCCCAGCCGATCTTCGAAGCGCACGGCGCGCAGATCGTCCAGTCGCCGCGCGTCCTCAAAGAGAAGCACCTGAAGTTCCGCGTGCAGCAAGCGAGCCGCTGGCTCGACTGCCTCTGGTGGGGCGCCGGCCATCGCGCCCAAGACGTTTTCTTAGGTGACCGCGTCAGCCTCGCCTTCACGCTTTCCGAAAACACCTACAACGGCAACACCCAGGCGCAACTGATCCTCAAAGACTTGAAGATCGAGTAGCCAGAGGTCAGAGGTCGGGAAACAGTGCCTTTGACTTCTGGCCTCTGATCTCTGTTCTCTTTCTCGTTCGACACTGCCGCGCCCGGCGTGTAAGAATCCTTGCGAGCGGCCATCGCTTCATTATCACGTTCCGAGTTTTGTTAAGCCATGTTACGAGTCAAGCTCTTATCCGCAGGAAGATTGATAGCCCTGGCGCTGTTCGTCACGATTGCCGCGGCGCTCGCCGTCTACCTGGTGATGCGCCATAAGCGCAGCGAGCCGGAAGCCAAAGGACATCTCATTGACGGCAAGATCGTCGCCGTCTTCAACAACACGCGCTACGCCCATGAGGTCGAAGGCAAGGTGCGCTTCGTGCTGACCGCCGGCACCGATAAGACCTACGAGAACGGCGGGCACGAGCTGGAACAGGTGCAGCTTGAATCGTTCGGCGCCGACGGCAACCGCCACGACTTCGTCACCTCTGAGCGCGCCAACGTCAGCGACACCAGTGACCTCAACAAGCTGATCGGCGAGTTCATCAGCAACGTCGTCGTCCGAACCTCAGATGGCTTGACGGTGAAGACCGACTACATGCGCTACGACAGCGTCAAGAACACTGTGGAAACCGATAAGCCGGTGGCGTTCGAGGGGCGCAACTACACGGGCACTTGCACTGGCGCGCTGATTGAAGCCACCGAAGAGCGCGCGCACCTGCTCGCTGACGTTGACTTCACGATCAAGCCGGGCGACGAAAAGAAAGAGCCGGCGACCGGCAAGAGCGCCGCGCCGGCTGGGCAGCGCGAAGAGACTGCCGCCGAGCGCGAAGCCCGGCGGGCGCGCAAACGCGCTCGCAAGCTGGCTCGCAAGCAAGCCGAAGCGGCGGCGCTCGCCAAAGCCAACCCTGATGCCGCCGCCGGCAACCCCACCGCGCCCGCCGCCACCGCCAGAGCCGGCGACCGCGGTGGCGCGCCGCAATTTCAATCGAAAGAACCGACACGGGTGCGCTGCGGCAGCGCTTTGCTTGAAAAGAAAGAGCATCGCATCACGCTCGACGGCAGCGCCAACATTACGCAGAAGGCCGACGAGATGCGCGCCGATAAGATCGTCGCCCACACAGACGACACCAATCACATCGAGCGTGCCGAAGCGCGCGGCAACGCTTACCTCAAACAGGGCGACCGCGCAGAGGTGCAATCGCCCGACATGGACTTTTTCTTCGGCGCGTCGCATCAACTCGAACGCGCCGTCGCTACGGGCGGCGCGCAGACGCGCTCGCTCGGCCAGGAGCCTTTGCGCGAAGCGCGCGCCGACACGCTCGAAGCTCTCTTCAATCCGACCGCCGCCGGCAGCCTGGCTGAAACGATCAAAGCCACCGGCAACGCCGATGTAAAAATGCATGCGCCGCAGCCCGCCAACGCGCAGCAGAACCCGACCGAGCGTCAACTGACCGCCAACAACATTACGTTAGAATTTCATCCCGACGGCAAAAACCTGCGCGCCGCCGACGCCAGCGAAAACGCCGTGATGACGGTGACGCCGGTGCGCGCCGTCAAAGGCGCCGACAAGAAGACGATTCACGCGCCGCAGATGAACGCGGTCTTCTACGAGCAGGAGAACCGCATTAAGACTTACACGGCGACCGGCGGCGTCCGCATTGACATCGAAGCGACCGTTAAAGACGCGCACCCGCCGCGCGTCACCACCAGCAAGAGTTTGAAGGCCGACTTTCTAGCCGACTCGCAGGACATTGATCAGGCGCTACAGGAAGGCGATTTCAAGTACAACGAAGGCGACCGCCACGGCCTTGCCGAGCGCGCCATCTACGACGGGCAGAAAGAGATTCTCAACCTGCGCGGCAAGCGCCCGCAGGCATGGGACGCCAAATCGCGCACACAGGCCGACGAGATCGATTACGACCGCCAGAAAGACGAGAGCCACGCGCGCGGCGACGTGCGCACGACCTACTACAGCCGCGAAACGACGAACGACGCGACGCCGTTTAAGAACACCAAGTCGCCGGTCTTCATCACCGCCGAGCGCGCCGATGCGCGCAATGACGAGGGCATCGCCATCTACACCGGCAAGGCGCGCGGCTGGCAGGACGACAACTTCGTCAAAGGCGACCGCATCGAACTTTATCAAGATGACAAGCGCATGGTGGCGACGGGCAACGTCGAAAGCGCGCTCTATCAGGCGCAGCGCGAAACCACGCCCGGTAAGCGCGAAACCGTTCCTGGTTTCGCCACCGCCGAGCGCATGAATTACTCGGACACCGAGCGCCTTGTCCACTACGAAGGCAACGTCCATGCGCGGCAAGGCGCCGACCGCATCGATGCGGCGAAGGTAGACGTCTACTTGCAGAAAGAGACGAACGAGGTTGACCGCATGCTGGCCGACGGCAACGTCACCCTGACCCAGCCGGCGCGTCGCGGCACGGGCGATCATCTGGTCTATACCGCGAGCGACGGGCGCGCGGTTTTGAGCGGCAAAAACGCCCGCGTCGACGACGCCGAGCAGGGCTCGACCATGGGCACTGAATTGACTTTCTATAGTCGCGATGATAGGATTCAGGTCGAAAACAGACAGGGCACGGGCCGGGTTCGATCTACTCATCGTTTGACAAAATCCAAAGAGAATTAGCAACAAGCCAATGGTAGAAGATGTCGCTGTGATTGAGTCGCCTCCCGAAAGCCCGACGCCTGCGCCCGACCCAGAGGCGAGCCCTCCGACCAAAGCGATCAGCGTGCTCGGCGCCATCGGCTTGCGCAAGTCCTACCGCAAGCGCACGGTCGTCAACGACGTCTCGCTGGAAATCAGGCAAGCAGAGATTGTCGGGTTGCTCGGGCCGAACGGTGCCGGCAAGACGACTGTCTTTTACATGATCGTCGGATTGGAAAGGCCCGACCGCGGCAAAATTTTCCTGAACGCCAAAGACATTTCGCGGCTGCCGATGTACCTGCGGGCGCGCAACGGCATCAGCTATCTGCCGCAGGAAGCCTCGGTCTTTCGCAAGCTGACGGTCGAAGAGAACATCCTGCTGGTGTTGCAGACGCTGCCGCTCACCAGGCGCGAGCGCGAGCACCGGCTCGAAGCCTTGCTCAACGAATTAGACATCGCTTACGTGCGGCACACGAAAGCCTACCAGTTGTCGGGCGGCGAGCGGCGGCGCACAGAGATCGCCCGCTGCCTGGTGATCGAGCCGCGTTTCATCCTGCTTGACGAGCCGTTTGCCGGCATTGACCCGATTGCCGTCATCGATATTCAGCGCATCTTGCAAAAGCTGCGCGAGCGCGGCATCGGCGTGCTGATCACCGATCATAATGTCCGCGAGACTCTGGCCATTACCGACAGAGCGTATATAATAAATGACGGACAGATTTTTCGCGCGGGGACGCCCGATGAGTTAACCGGTGATGAAGAAGTGAAACGAGTCTACCTGGGAGAGAATTTCAAAATGTAGTTATTAGTTGCCAGTTGCCAGTTGCCCGTTCAAGAAGCGAATGTTTTCTGTAGAACGGGCAACTGACAACTGGCAACTGGCAACGGGTTTATTATGTCTGTCAAGCCACATCTTACAACGAGTCTTCAACAGCGGCTGGTGTTGACGCCGCAGATGCGGCAACGCATTGAGCTGCTGGCGATGACCAAGCTCGAACTGTCGGATATGGTCACCACTGAGATGTCCGCCAACCCGGTCCTCGAAGAGGTCGCGCCCGGCGACGGGCCGGACGAGCACACGACGATTTCCGACGACATCGCCGCCATTGACGCGGTGACGGCGGATTACGCCGGCGCCGAGGCGAGCAAGGCCGGGCCGGTTGACGGGCAGGCGATGAGCGATTTCACGACCTCAGCCGAGACCGCCACCGTTAACGCCGTCGAAGCGCCGATCAGCGGTGAAGCGGAAGTCGAGCCCGAGCGCGAGCGCGACCCGTTCCAGGAGATTGACTTTGGCGAAACCTGGGAGCAGTACCTCGATCCCGGTTACAAGACGCACGAGTACGAGGCCAAAGACGACGTTTCGTTCGAGAATATGTTGACCCGCCGACAGTCGCTCTACGAGCAACTGATCGAGCAGCTCCACCTGACGGATGTGCCGGGGGATGTGCGCTCGGCGGGCGAAGCCATCATTGGTAATCTGGATGACAATACCGGCTTTCTCGACGCCACGCTCGAAGAGATTGCCGCCATGGGGCCGTGGCCTCTAGAAACCGTCGAACGCGCCCTGCACATTGTCCAGCGGCTCGATCCCGTGGGGGTCGCGGCGCGCGACGTGCGCGAGTCGTTGCTGATTCAACTCGATGTCCGCGGCATGGGCGACACGCTGGCGACGCGCATGGTGCGCGACCATTTCGAGAGCCTGCAAACGCACAAGCTGCCGGAGCTGGCTAAGACGCTGGGGGTGCCGCTCGAACAGGTGATCGCCGAGATGGAGATCGTCAAGCAGCTCGACCCGAAGCCGGGGCGCAAGTATTCCGCCGAAGAGGCGCAGCCGGTCGTCCCCGAAGTCACCATCGAAAAGGTCGGCGACAGCTACGTCATCCGCTTTGAAGACGAGGGCATGCCGCACCTGCGCATCAACCGCACGTACCGCCAGATGATGGAGTCGAAAGACGCCACCAAAGAGACGCGCGACTATATCAAAGAGCGCTTTCGCTCGGCGGTTGATCTGCTCAAGAACATCGAGCACCGGCGGCAGACGATCTACCGCGTCTGTCAATCCATCGTCGAGCGCCAGCAAGAATTCCTCGACAAGGGCATCGAGTACCTGCGCCCGATGATGCTCAAAGACGTCGCCGAAGACATCGGCATGCACCTGAGCACGGTATCGCGCGTCGTCAACCGCAAGTACGTCAACACGCCGCAAGGCGTCTACGAGTTGCGGCGCTTCTTCACCGAAGGCATGAAGAGCGATTCGGGCGAAGACGTCTCGACGCGCGTGCTCAAGCTACAGATCAAGAAGATGATCGAGGCCGAAGATCCCCACCACCCGATCACCGATGATGAGATCGCCAAGCGGCTGGCGAGACAGGGCGTGAAGATGAGTCGCCGAACGGTTGCCAAGTACCGCGACCAGATGCGCATCCCTGGCTCGCGCGAACGCCGCGCCATCGTATGATGAACCACGTTTCGATTGCGGATTGCGGATTGCGGATTGCGGATTGAAGTCGATGCGCAGACTTCATCCGTTAGCTTTGATAAGCCAAAATTCGGCAGTTCTTGCTAATTCAATGCTCGATAATCCGCAATCCGCAATTCCCTATGGCTTCGTGACCTCATCCGCCAGTGGCTTGTCTACGCGCGGGCGTGTCGCTCGATTGGCCAGCTCCCAGGCCGTCGCGTAAATCGTGCGCGCAATCTTTTCCATGTTCTGATAATCGATCTTCTCGACGGAGTCAGTCACGCGGTGATAGTCCTCGTGCTCGCCGTCCATGTAAAAGATGATGGGGATTCCTTTACGCGCGTAGTTGAAATGGTCGCTGCGGTAAAAGAAACGGTTAGGGTCCTTCGGATCGTCATAGCGATAATTGAACGCGAGGTTGAGGTAAGACTTGTTCACCGCCTCGCTTATCTCGCCGAGTTCCGTGCTCATCAGCTTAGAGCCTATGAGAAAAACTTCACCCGGTCTTGGCAGCGGCTGATTACCGGGCTTGTCATTCTCCGTCTTCGTTCGCCCGATCATATCTATGTTGAGCTGTGTGATGACCTGGTTGATCGGGATCGTGGGATTCTCTGTAAAGTACCTCGACCCCCACAGCCCTTTCTCTTCGCCGCAATGCCAGATGAAAAGAATCGACCGCTTCGGGCGAGGCCCTCGCGCGAAGGCTTCGGCTATCGCAAGCACGGAGACCGTGCCGGAGCCGTCGTCGTCCGCGCCGTTATAGATTGCGTCGCCGTCCACGGGATTTCCGATGCCTACGTGATCGTAGTGCGCGCCGATGGCGACGTACTCGCTTTTAAGCACAGGGTCGCCGCCTTCGAGCACGGCTACCACATTTTGAGTGCCCACCTGCTCGGCCCCCGTCGTGACGGTAAAGCTCACCTTCTTGGTCGCGACGAAATCGAATGGCTCGACCGGGTCGCCCGCTGCCGCCCGGTTGAAGACGACAGAGCCAGACTCCTTCTCCCCCTGAAAGAGCGCCGTGAGCATCTTCGGCGAAGCGTTGATCGCGGGTATCGCAGTGCCGCCCTGCGTGCGGAATTTCTCTACGGATATTGAGCCTCGCTCCAGATCGAGATGGCGGGATCTGTCCCAGTTCGCCATCGTCTGAAAGCTGGCGGCAAAGATAATTCCCTTCGCCCCATGCTTGATCGCGTTGGTGAATGGCTCTTCCCAATCGACGCCCTGCTTGCCCTTAAAATCGCTGAAGCTCACCCCCTTTGGAAGCCCCGACCCGGCTATGACCACGATCTTGTCTTTCGCATCGATGCCTTTGTAAGCGTCCACGTCTTTCGCTTTGAACATGAACCCGTGGCCGACATAGATGAGCGGGCCGCTCGCGGTCCCGTTGACGGGCTGGGCCAGGAAGTCATCGCCGTAACTGAAATTCTGGCCGTTTATCTCCGCGTGTGTCTGCGCGGGCACGACCTTCTCTCGCCTGAGCATTATGCGCTGAAAGTATGTGCCCTCGTCACCGGCGGGCTTGAGTCCCCACCGCGAGAGCGTCATCGCTAAGAACTTCGCTGTGGTGTCCAGCCCGCGCGATGGCGTGTCGCGGCCTTCCATCTCATCCGAGGCGACGAAGTAAAGGTAGTCTTTCAACTGCTCTGCTTTGATATAGTCGGCGTTGCCGTGAGGCGTCGCGGCAGGAGTGGGCTTCTCGCCTTTGCGCTGGGCGTAGGCGTTCCCGGCGGGCATCGCGAGCGCGCCGGTCAGTATAAGACTTAATAGAGTGAAACTAATTTTTTTCAAGCTGTCTCCCTTTTTAAAAGGATGAGCGCGGGACGAACGATTTAAGAATCTCAAATCTGAAATCCGCCATTCGTCGTTCGTCGTCCCGCGTCATCGCTTCTCTTCACCGTTTCTCTTCATTCATACCTGAGCGCTATGCCTGGGTCTACCCTCGTAGCGCGGCGGGCTGGCACGAAACAGGCCACCAGAGCCACTCCTGTCAGCACGAGCGGTATCAATACGAACGTAAGCGGGTCGGTCGCGCTCACCCCGTAGAGCAAGCTCGACATCAAGCGCGTAACGGCGAATGCGATTAAAACCCCTATCGCGACGCCCATGACGGCGAGCAGCATGCCTTGCCGCACGACGAGCTTGAAGACATCGCCACGGCTCGCGCCCAGCGCCATGCGAATGCCGATTTCCTGCGTGCGCTGCGTGACTGAATAACTTATCACGCCGTATATACCCATCGCAGCCAGCGTCAAAGCGAGGGCAGCGAAAGCGCCGAGCAATAACATGCTGACGCGCCGCAAGGTGATCGAGTCCGAAGCAAGCTGCTCCATCGGGAGCACCTTGTTGAAAAACGGCTGGTCTTTATCCACGGACCACACCTCGTTACGCACGGCGGCGACCAGGCTCGTAGGGTCCGAGGCGCTGCGTATGGTGAATGCTATCAGCGGAAACGTCACTTGGTCATACGGCCTGTATATGTCAATGTGAGTCTCTTCCGACAGCCCGAAGGATTTAACATCCCGCACTACGCCCAC
>DATENM010000129.1 GCA_035275065.1 Blastocatellia bacterium | reverse complement strand
GAAGGGCTGAAGGCGAAGCAGGCGGCGGAGTTGGTGAGGTGGGGGCAAGGGCGAGGGGCGGAGGTGGTGAATCACTACGGGCCGACGGAGTGCACGGTCGGGGTGGTGACGCACCGGGTGGGGGTAGAGGAGGTCGAGGCGAGCAGCCAGGATGGCGGCCAGGGCGGCGGCCAGGGCGGCAGTCAGGGCGGCGGCCAGGCGACGGTCGCGATTGGGCGGCTGCTGGGGAACGTGCGGGGGTATGTGGTGAGCGGCGGCGAGCAGGCGGCGGGGCCGGGGATGGTCGGGGAGCTCTACATCGGCGGGGCGGCGGTGGGGCGGGGGTATGTGAACGAAGCGGCGGAGACGGCCTCGCGGTTCGTGCCCGATGCTTACAGTGGGGAAGCTGGGGCGCGGCTGTATCGGACGGGCGATGTGGTGAAGTACAGCGCCGCAGGGGAGTTGGAGTACCTTGGGAGAAGCGACCAGCAGGTGAAGGTGCGAGGGTATCGGGTGGAGCTAGGGGAGATCGAGGCGGCGGTCAACGAGGAGGCGGGGGTGAGGGCGAGCGCCGTGGTGGTGCGAGAAGAGGAAGGGCGAGGGCCGCAGGTGGTCTGCTACGTGGTGGGCGAGGATGGGGCGGAGGTGAGCGGCAAGCGGCTGCGGGAGGGGTTGAGCCGGCGGCTGCCGGAGTACATGGTGCCGGCGGCGTTCGTGATGCTGGGGGAGCTGCCGCTGACGGCCAACGGCAAGCTCGACCGCAAGGCGCTGCCAGCGCCAGTGCATCGTGCGTCAGAGGAGATTCTGCTGCCGCGCGACAGCACCGAATTACAGCTCTTCGAGATTTGGAGCGCAGTACTTGGGATAGACAATTTTGGCATACAGGAGACCTTCTTTGATCTCGGCGGACACTCTTTATCAGCTGTCTCTCTAGCGGTTAAGGTGAGCGACGTGTATGGCAAGAATATACCTGTAAGAGCCGTATTCGATCATCAAACCATTGAACAGATGGCTTGCTACTTGCGGGAAGAGGTTGCCATAGTGCCGCCGTCTACGGTGATACCGATCCAGCCACGCGGCTCGCGCCTGCCTTTCTTCTGCGTGCATGCCGCGAGTGGCCTTGCGCAGATTTACATTCCCGTCTCGCGGCGCTTAGGCAAGAGCCAGCCCTTCTATGGCCTACAAGCGTGCGGGCTAGAAGTCGGGCAGGCGCCCCTTTCTGATATCCGAGAGATGGCCGCCAAGTATCTCGCTGATATTCGTACCATACAGCCTGCCGGCCCATATCAAATCGGCGGCTACTCGTTCGGCGCGATTGTCGCTTATGAAATCGCGCAGCAGTTGAAGGCTGCGCAGGAAGAGGTTGCTTTACTCGCCATCTTTGATGCCACGCCGCGTTCTGGCAGCGCCAATGGACCGCTTACGGAAGCAGAACTACAAGCACACGAGCACCAGTACTTGATCAATCGCCTTGAGAATGTCGGCCTGGCGGTTGACGACATCAAGTCGAAATCGCTTAGCGAGCTGTTACAACTAAACCTCGCTTATGAGATCGAAGAGAACCACATGGTAATGGAGCTTACAGAGGCACAATACCTCCGGTTGCTGCGGGTCAGGGTGCTCAACCCGCATGCGGCTAGACAATATACGCCGCGGCCGTACCCGGGTCGCATCACCTTGTTCCGCCGCCATGACGCGCCCGGTCAGCAGCACGATTATGGCTGGGAGAAGCTGGCACTCGGTGGAGTGGATGTTTATTGTTTCGACTCCGATCACGACCATTTCATGTCGGATCCGAATGCAGTCGCGGTGGCCGCGCAGTTAGCTGGTTGCCTGGGCAACGCGGGCCTACCGCCGCGCCGTTGCGCTGCCCCCTCGTTTCCAACGCCTGAAGACGCCAACGCCTTCACCGGCACCTATTAACGCCATCCAGATGACACGCCAGCGCCCGGCCAAGCGGCGCACCCAAGAGGAGCTATCATGAACAACAACCTGCTATACCTACGCCCGAACGTCCAGGTTGAGCCCTTATTCGACCAGTGGTACGCCTGGTCGCATTTGATTCCGCCTGTGACTGCCGCAAGGAACCTGACGGAGCGCCACTTGAAGATCATGGACTCATACGTCAACGCCCCCCAGGTGCATGCCAGCGCCGTCAGAAACCCGAAGCTGATGGGCGGCCCTTTCATCGATTATGACGGCAGGCGTGTCGATGAGATCAAGGCGTTGCGGGACAACACCAAGAAACAGCGGCCTCACCTGATCGCGCTCTCTGCCGCCATCGGTGCGCTAGACGAGATGTTGCGGACGAAGGCAAAGGGCTACTCCTTGCAGCCTCTCTACGAGCAGGTGCCCGACATTCTGCGCGGCTATGTCGAGATGGCGTACGACCTCAACAATAACCCCTCCTTCCGCATGGTTGAGCCGCTGCTTTACAAGAGCCAGTTCTACGACCGCTCGGCGCAGAGCCTGATGCTGTCGGTCGTTACTGGCGATCACCGCGCCTTCGTGCTCAGCACGCCGCGTCTGGAATCGGATTCCTGCTTCCACCTGCGCGCGCCCTTCGATGATGAAGTGGTGGACGATCTCTTCCGATTGAAGTCTTCGCCGCGACCGCGCGGTGAGATCAGCGAGATGCTGCGCGTATCGGAGTCGTCTCAGCAATTGATCGATGCGTTCCTGACGCCTGAGCCGCCGCCGCCCTACTTGCCTTACACCGGCCAGGGCGTCCGCTGGCGTTATTTCGGCCACGCCTGCATCCTCATTGAGGCGCAGGGCATGAACCTGCTGTTCGACCCGATGCTGAGCTACACCTACGAGTCGAATGTCTCCAGATACACCTATCTCGACCTCCCCGATGCCATAGACTACGTCGTCATCACGCATAACCACCAGGATCATGTCCTGTTCGAAACCCTGTTACAGATCAGGCACAAGATCAAACACCTCGTCGTCCCGGCCAACTCGGGCGGCATGCTGCAAGACCCCTCGATGAAACTGATGTTCCAGAATATGGGCTTCAAGAGCATCATCGAGATGGACGACCTTGAGCGTCTTGAGTTCGATAACGGCTCCATCACCGCCCTGCCATTCTTCGGGGAGCATTCGGACCTCAACATCCGCTCGAAGGCGGCCTACCTGGTGCGGTTCGGCAACAGGTCGCTGCTGTTTGCCGCAGACTCATGTAACATCGAACCGCGCCTCTACGAGCACCTCTACGGCGAGTTCGGCGACATCGATGCGCTCTTTCTGGGGATGGAATGCGATGGCGCGCCGCTCACATGGCTCTATGGTCCGCTGTTGACTAAGAGCCTGGAGCGCGCCATGGACGAATCGCGCCGCCTGGCGGGCTCCAACTTCGAGCAGGCCATTGACCTGGTGCGCCGGTTCAATTGTAAGTCCGCGTACGTCTACGCCATGGGGCAGGAACCGTGGCTCGGCTACATCATGAGCTTACAGTACACCGACCAATCTCGGCCGATTGTCGAATCCAACCGGCTCATCCAGGAGTGCGCGCAACTGGGCATCGCGGCCGAGCGGCTGTTCGGAGAGAAAGAGATTCTGCTTGATCGCCTCAACTGAGCCGCCGGCCGCTGCCGGCTGCGTGGCTGCTGTCGCCGCGCGCCCCTGGTCGCGGCGCGGCCCTTCCCGCTAAGGAAAATATGAACAAATTAGGCAAGGCCGCCAAGGCGATCTCTAGCATTACCCTGTGGTCCCTGCTGCGGAGCCGCGTGCACCTGTTGCTCTTTGCGGTTCTGCTGATCGGCATCAACCGGGCGGCTGGCCTGGCCTGGCCTTACCTGTCGAAGTACCTGGTTGATGACGTCATCGTGCGGCGCTCCCGCTCAATGCTGCTGACGCTGGTTGTCGCAGGGGTGCTCGCGACGCTCGTCCAGGGCCTAACCGCTTACGTGATCACCCGCACCATCAGCATGTCCGCCCTGCACCTGCTGGCTGACCTCCGCAAGCGCATCCAGCAGCACGTCTCCAGGTTGCCGCTCGCTTACTACGACGCCAACAAAGCCGGGGCGCTGGTGAGCCGCGTCATGAGCGACGTCGAGGGAGTACGCAACGTCCTCGGCGGCGGCTTGGTGGCCTTTCTGGGGGCGGTCGCGACCGCCTGCATCGCCTTCACCATTCTGATCCGCATCGATGTGCTCTTGACGCTGGTCATCTTCCTGGTGCTGCTGCCGTTCGGGCTGGTCGCGCGCAACCGCCTTCGCAAATACCGGCCGCTGTTTCGAGAGGCGAACGCCATCCGCGCAGAAGTGACCGGGCGGCTGACCGAATCGTTCAACGGCATCCGCGTCGTTAAAGCGTACCGCGCCGAGCCGCATGAGCAGGAAATTTTCGCTAGCGGTGTCGATCAGCTTCTCAACAAAGTCTTGGTGAGCACCAGGGCCGCGGCCTTCCTCGATCTCACCGTCGTGGTGCTGACCGGGGCCATCGGCGCGGCGGTCATGTACTTTGGCGGCGTCGCTATCATGACGGGGAAGATGACGGTGGGCGATTTTCTGCGCTACGTCATGTTCTTGAGCGTGCTCGTCGCGCCCGTCATTCAGGCCGTCTCAATCGGCACGCAATTCAACGAGGCGTTCGCGGGGCTGGAGAGAGTTCAGGAGCTGCTGGCGCAGCCGCGCGAGGGCGACGACCCGCGCCGCTCGATCCGCCTGGCTCAGTTGCGAGGCGAAGTCTGCTTCCAATCCGTAAGCTTCGCCTACAAAGAGAACGCACCGGTCCTACGGGACGTGAGCTTCCGGGCAGAGCCAGGCACGACCACCGCTCTAGTCGGGCCATCAGGCGCTGGCAAGTCGACGATCACGGCACTGATTGCCGGATTCTATGAGGCGTCTGGCGGGGTGATCCTGATAGACGGCGTCGATCTGGCGATGACGAACCTGGATGCCTACCGAGCGCATCTGGGAATCGTGCCACAAGACCCCTTCCTGTTCAGCGGCACCATCCGCGACAACGTCGCCTTCAGCCGTCCCGAGGCGAGCGAAGAGGATATCCTTCGGGCGTGCCACCTGGCGCATGTCGATGAGTTCGCGAGGCGGTTTGCGGACGGCTACCAGACATGGGTGGGCGAGCGCGGCATCAAGCTCTCCATGGGGCAGAGACAAAGGGTGGCGCTCGCCCGCGCCATCCTGGCCAACCCCCGCATCCTCATCCTCGACGAAGCCACGTCAAGCCTGGACTCGATCTCGGAAGCCGCCATCCAGGATGCGCTCACCTACTTACTGCAAGACCGCACCACCTTCGTCATCGCCCACCGCCTCTCGACCATCCGCCGGGCCGACCAGATCCTGGTCATCGACAACAGCAGGGTCGCAGAGCGCGGCACACACGAGTCGCTCTTCAGACAGCAGGGCAAGTACTGGCAGCTCTACACGACGCAGCATGAGCTGCGCTCGAATCTCTTTCTTGCCCCGGAAGTGGGCAAAGGGGTGCCCGAGGGCTGCCCCGAGCTAGGCCTCGCCGGCGCCGACGCCGCAGCCAACAACGCCTAGAGCAATTTTCAATCGGTCTTAGCCTCTCAGGTAGAGGTGATGATAGCCGGCTGATGCCTGGCCCTGGCAGAGTTCGCCGAGGCGTGGCTGGCAGAAATAATGGGGGGGTTGGTTATGTTGTATCTCGCGCAAGATCCCTATCACACGCTGCCGCATCCGAGACCCTCACACACCCGCCAGGTGGTAGAGGCTCTGGGCTTCGTTTTATTTCTGGTCATGCTGGTGTACCTGCTGAGCCTTCTCCTCTGGTCCCTTTGGGATCAGCGCCATCCGCAGTCCGACCGGCAAGCGCGCGACGACCTCAAGGAAACCGAGGAGGCGCTACCGGGGCAGGCCAACGCGGTCAGCGCCAGCGAGCTTTACCTGAGCAGCGAGCTGTCGCGCGCCGCGTTTGCGAATCCGCTCGGGGCAGCGTCACCACACGCCACCGACATCATCGCCGATGCGCCATCAGCGGAGGATCAGGGTAGCTAGAGCCTGAATGCACGGCTAAGGCCCTTTGAACAACGTGAAAGGTGACTCGAACTATGGAGGAGCAATGAATCATGACATCTTTTCATGCATCGGCAATACGCCCCTGGTGAGGCTGGACAAGCTCGCCGGTGACACGCGCCTGCTGCTCTACGCCAAGCTGGAGGGGCTCAACCTCGGCGGTAGCATCAAAGACCGGGCGGCCAAAGAGATCATCCAGGATGCGCTCAAACGCGGCAAGATTCACGCCAACACGGTGGTGATTGAATCCAGCTCCGGCAACATGGGCATCGGGCTGGCTCAGGTCTGTGCGCATCTGGGGTTGCGCTTCATCTGCGTCGTCGATCCCAAGACGACCAGACAGAATATCAAGATCCTGAAAGCCTATGGGGCCGAGATCGACATGGTCGAAAGGCCCGACCCGGCTACGGGCGAGTACCTCAAGGCGCGCTTGGACCGCCTGAAGGTGCTACTGCAAGCGACGCCGAACAGCTTCTGGCCGGACCAGTATTCGAACGTCAGCAACCCCAGGGCACACCACAAAACCATGCACGAGATCATCGAGCAGCTCGGCGCCAGGCTCGATTTCGTCTTCTGTGCCACCAGCACTTGCGGCACCCTGCGCGGTTGCGCCGAATACCTGCGGGCGCGCGACCTGCCGGCGCAGGTGATCGCGGTCGACGCGGTCGGCAGCGTGATCTTTGGTGGCGAGCCGGCCAAGCGGCTGATCCCTGGCCATGGCGCCGCGGTGCGCCCGAGACTCTATCAGCCAGGGCTGGCGGCTCGGCTCGTCAGCGTGACCGATCTCGACTGCGTCGTCGGCTGCCGGCGCCTGGTACGGCAGGAGGCCATCCTCGCGGGCGGCTCGTCGGGCGCGGTTGTCATGGCAGTCGAGAAGATCAAGCACGAGCTGCCCGCCGGCTCTGTCTGCGCCGCCATCCTGCCCGACCGCGGCGAGCGTTACCTCGACACCATCTACTCGGACGCCTGGGTCGCGGAACATTTCGGTGAAGTCTCTCACCTCTGGTGCGATGAGGGGCAAAAAGAGTTATGCCTGACGGCGCGGTGACGCGAGACCTGCGGCCGGCCGCTGCGGGCGACCTTGGAGCGGTTGGCGATCCGAGCCATTGCGCCGCCAGTGAGTCCAATCCATCCCGCCCGCCCCGGCACCTGCCGCAGTCGGCCAGATGCCCGGCGAGCCCGTCTTGCCCGAACAGCAACATTGGAGGTCCCCATGAAGATGCAGAGGCTAATCATGAATCTTTCTTCCCTGACCCTACTGGTGGTGCTTGGCCTTTTGCCGGCAGGGCACGCCCGGTCACAGACGGCCAGCACAGGCATCATCACAGGGGTGGTAAAAGACCAGACCGGGGCCGTCGTTGTCGGTGCCACCATCATCGCCACCAACAAGGCGACCGGCGTGCCGCGCACCACCACCAGCGGTGACAGCGGCACTTACGAATTGACTCATCTGGTGCCCGGCGAATACCGCCTGGAAGTCGATCACCAGGGCTTTGCCAGGCTCTTGCGGAACTCGCTGACCGTCAACGTGTTGTCGCGGGTCAGCTTCGACCCAACGCTGACGCCTTCCGGCTCGGCCGAGCAGGTGACCGTGACGGTTGAGTCGGCCTCGATGATCGAGGTGAACGACACCAGCCTGGGCAGTGTCATCAACCAGAAGGGCATCGAAGGCTTCCCGGTCAACGGGCGCTCCTTCGCGGCGCTGGCGCCGCTGGTTCCCGGCGCGACAATGCAACCCTCCTTCGACCCGGTCAAGGCCAGGGCCGGGACGTTTTCGGTCGGCGGCTCGACCGGCCGCAATGTCAATGTGACCGTTGATGGCGGCGACAACAAGGACAACCATGTCGGCGGCGGTCTACAGAACTTCACGATGGAGGGCATCCAAGAGTTCGCCCTCTCGACGCAGCGCTTCTCGGCGGCCAATGGTAGGTCGAGCGGCGCGCTGCTCTCCGTCATCACCAGGAGCGGCACGAACCACTTTCGCAGCAGCGTCTTTGGCGTCTTTCGCGACGAGCGATTCAATGCCAACGCCTCGGCGCTGCTGGCGGCGGCCAACCCGACCCTGTTTGAAGCCGAGGGCTTGCTCAAGCCGCCTTTCAGCCGCCAGCAATTCGGCGGCTCGCTGAGCGGGCCGATTATTCGCGACAAAGCTTTCTATTTCGCGGCGGCAGAGCACACGCGCGAACGAGGCGGCGCCATCGTGCCGGACTTCGCTTACAATCAAATCCGCGAGCTGGCGCCGTTCGGCTATGACGCCGTGCGCTTGCTGCCGCAGCCCTATGACGAGACCCTCATCACCATCAAGGGCGATTTCTACGCGACCAAAAGCCATGCACTCTCGGCTCGCTACGCCCAACAAAATAACCGCTCGCTGAATGACCTGGCAGGCTTCCTGTCGGTCTTCACAGACCTCTCGGGCGGCAATCAGCAGACCTCTGACCTGTACAGCGGGCTCGGCTCCTGGACCTGGACGATCAACACACGGATGGTCAACCAGTTCCTCTACCAGATGGCCAGCTTCAGCAACCATCTCGCCGGCGCTTCCGACCTGCCGAACCTCTCTTTCCCGGATGGCATCGTGGTCGGCCACAACCAGCACGTCCCCGAGCACACCCGGCAAAGCAAGTATCAATTCCGCGACGACTTGACCTGGACCCGCGGCGGCCACGGCTTCAAGCTCGGCGCCGACTTCGTCTACGAGCCGGCCCTTGGCGGCTTTGACGCCGCGGAGTCGGCGCCAATCTACAGATTCAATTTTACGATTGACGACATCGTCCACCACCCTGACCAGTTCCCGAAAGGGTTCTTCACCAGCCAGGTCTTGCCGGGACGCATCACGGGCCCGCCGAGTAGCGTAGCCGGCATGGGCGTGGTCGCCGAGATCTCGCTGGCCGGCGGCGACCCGCATTTCGATCTGGCCGGTGGCGCTAAGCAGTTCTCCTGGTACGTGCAAGACGACTGGAAGATCGGGCCGCGTCTGACCCTGAACCTGGGCCTCAGGTACGACACCGACTTTGGCTTCCTCGATTCGTCGCACCAGCGCGAGAACCGCGCTTTCAAGCTCTTTCGCATCATCGGCCACCCGCTCGGCTCACGCGTGGTCCAGGACGACCGGAATAATTTCTCGCCCAGAATCGGTTTCGCCTGGGACCTGAAAGGCAATGGGCGTTCGGTGCTGCGCGGCGGCTATGGCATCTATTATGATCAATCCTTCCTCGACGTGCCGCTCCATGCGATTCAGCAGGCCAATCCCGAGATCTACGCGCTGACGATCAACGCCGCGCCGAACTTGCACCTGGGCTCGCCGCCACCCGTCATCCCCCGGCCGCTGCAAAACCCGCCCCTTGGTTTCGGTGAAATCGCCGCCGGCCACCTCATCGACCCGAGCCTGACCTCTCCCTACACGCAGCAGATGAGCCTGGGCTTTGCCCGACAACTCGGCAAAGACCTGGCCGTTGAGCTTACCTATGTGCACGTCCTCGGCCTGCACGAATTCACCGAGACTGACGCCAACCCGAGAATCGGCCCGCTGGTCGGCGCCAGCCGCAGGGACGCCATCACGGCGAGGCTGCTCGATGCGGACTTCGCGGCGCACGCCGCCGAGATTCGTGCGGCGTTCGGGCAGCCGGTGCCCTTTGGCAGTATCTTCTTGATCCAATCCGACGGCCGCTCCCGCTATGACGCGCTCACTGCTTCGGTGACCAAGCGGTACGCCTCTGGCTTCCAGTTGCAGGCGCACTACACGCTATCGCGAACCCTCGCCTGGTTCGGACCGGTCGGGGACTTTGAGAGCCATCCACAGAACCCCTTTGATAAATTCGATCCGAAGCAAGATTTCGGGCACCCGGGCGAAGATGAGAGGCATCGCTTCGTGCTGGCTGCCATCGTCGACCTGCCGTGGGGCTTGCAGCTCTCGCCGCTCATCCATCTGACCTCGGCGCGGCCCTACAGCCTCCTGCCCGACCCGGGCGCCGGCGGAGGCGGAGACACCAATCAGGACGGCACCTTCAATGACCGGCAGACGCGTGACGGCAATGATCAGCACCACCTGCCGCCCGGGACGCTGCGTGGTGACGCCTTCGCACAGGTCAACCTGCGGGTCTCGAAGCATTTCAAGTTCGCCGAAGGCAAAGGGCTTGCCTTGTTCTTCGAGGCTTTCAACATGTTCAACGCGGCCAATTTCGGCAATTCTTTTGATGGGACGGTGGGCAGCCCGAATTTCAAAAAGCCCATCAACTTCTTCGGCGCCACGGGATTCTCTGAGCCGGTGGGGATCCCCTTCCAAGGGCAGTTCGGGTTCCGGCTGACCTTCTAGCCTTTAGTGGGCGACGCGCCGCAGCGGCGGCGCAAGGTCATCGCCCATTCCCCGACCCCGGACACCCCATGACCGGCCGATCACGATTTACATTGCCGCCGCTTGTGTTATGATTGCCGCGGATCTTTCAAGCAGGCTGCATGTCGATGTCCGCGTTCGTCTCCCTTATTCCGCGAGGGCCGGGCCAAAAGGAGAACGGTATGTTGAGCCAGATAAAAATACGACTTAAATCACTCTTTCACCCGCAGCTAGCGCAGCCGTCTGGCCACGAAGCGAACGGCGTGCGTGGTGACCGTGGCGATCAATCAGCCATTGATCCGGCTGACCACATGCCGGCTACGGAACACTCTTCCTCTACGCGCCTCGTCCGTTTGCTCGAAGAGGTCTTAGCCGATGTTCGCTATGGCGGGCGCGGACTGGTGAAACGGCTCGGCTTCACCATGATCGTTGTAATTACCATTGCTCTTGGCATCGGTGCCAACACCGCGGTCTTCAGCCTCGTCGATGCTTTCCTGCTCAGGCTGTTGCCGGTGAAGGAGCCTCAGCAGCTATACTTTATTAACATCGTGCAGCCCACGGGCCGGCTGATGTCGAATGTCCCGCGCGAAGTCTTCGAACAGATACATGACCAGAGCACTTCGTTTTCCGGCCTCTTCGCCTTCGATAGCACCCGCCTCAGCGTGACTAGCAATGGCCAGTCAGAGATCGTTGATGGCGACTTCGTGTCGGGGAACTATTTTGATGTCTTGGGCGTGGGGGCGGTCGCCGGCCGGACTTTCGACGCCCACGATGACCGGCCGGATGGCGATTTCGTGGCCGTCATTAGCTACAGCTACTGGGAGCGGCGCTTTGCCAAGGACCCGACGATTGTTGGCCGAACCGTCTTACTGGGCGACGTTCCGGTCAGCATAATCGGCGTCACGCCGCCCGGATTTTTCGGCAGGACGGTTGCCGGCAGGGCAGCTAAAGGAGGGCCAGCCGACCTCGTCTTGCCAATGTTCATGCAGCCCCGGCTTGCCCTGAGAGACCACACGACCTTCCAGATTATGGGCCGGCTCAAGCCCGAGGTTCGTCCCGAGGCGGCGCGCGACGAGCTGGCTGTGATCTATCAGCAGGCCATGAAGCAGATGGCGGGGTCTGACCTGAGTGAGCAAGCCGCGCGCAACATCCGGCAGCAGCAGATTGCCCTGCTGCCGGGCCTCAGAGGCAGTTCGGACGCGGACGACAGCTTCGCTTTCGAGCTGCGACTCCTGCTTGCGGTCGTTGGCATCGTGCTCCTGCTTGCCTGTGTGAACGTCGCCAACCTGTTGCTGGCGAGAGCGGCAGGGCGGCGCAAGGAGGTTGCCATACGCCTCGCGCTCGGGGCGAGTCGCGCGCGGCTGATCCGACAATTGCTCACGGAAAACGTCCTGCTTGCAGTCCTCGGGGGGGCGCTCGGCTTGCTCCTCGCCAACTGGGGCGTCGCCATTCTCCTCTCGATCCTGTCCTACGGACAGCAGCAAGCACCGATCAATCTCACGCCGAACGCCAAAGTCCTGGCCTTCACTGTGGCTGTCACTCTGCTGACCGGCATCTGCTTCGGCCTGGCTCCGGCCCTCGCGACGACGCGCGTCAATCTCGTTCCCGGCCTGAAAGGCAATGAGAGTGGGAACGAGTCGGGCAACTGGCGCCGCGTCTCGAAGCTGCTCGTCATCTCGCAGGTCTCGCTATCGCTGGTCCTGCTGATCGGCGCCGGCCTTCTGGTGCGCACCCTCGGGCAACTCCATAGTGTCGATACCGGATTCGAGCGGGAAAAGGTCTTGACCATGTGGGCCTATCCGTCGCTGATGGGCTACGATTACGCCAAGGAGATGAGGCTCTACCACGACATCCTCGAAGAAATGAATCAACTGCCCGGAGTGGAGGCCGCGAGCCTGTCGCGGCTGTCGTTGACCAGGAGGGCCGATTTCAGTATGGTCAGTCCGGGCTTCTTTGAAACCATGGGCATCGACCTGCTGCAAGGGCACGACTTCACCGCTGCCGACACGGATAAATCGCCCCGAGTTGCCATCATCAGCGAGTCCATGGCCCGCCGGCTCTTCCCTAATGGAGATGCCCTGGGCCAGCACCTCCCGAAAGAGTATCCCGTCGCGGAGCGCCTCGGGCTTCCACAACCGCAGGCGCCCGTCGACGTTCAAGTCATCGGCATAGTTAAGGACATCAAGTACAACCTGAGGCAACAGGGATGGGAGGGGTGTGTTTATATTCCC
Source organism: Blastocatellia bacterium (assembly GCA_035275065.1). Taxonomy (NCBI): domain Bacteria; kingdom Pseudomonadati; phylum Acidobacteriota; class Blastocatellia; species Blastocatellia bacterium. Next base: position 77,365 of record DATENM010000129.1, on the reverse strand, counting down.
TATACTCAGGCGTTGCCGCAGTCGCTGGGGCAAATGAAATTCCTTATTCGCACCAGGGGCAACCCGGCCAGCCTCATTTCTATAGTCCGCACGGAGTTGCAGAAAGTTGATCAGAGGTTGGCCTTGAGAGAGATCCAAACCCAGATGGACGAGTTGGACGGGTTCTTTGGCGAAGAGCGCTCGCTGTCCACGCTGTTGTCAATCTTCGGGGGAATGGCGTTGGTCCTGGCCTCAATCGGCCTTTACGGTACGATGGCCCATTCGGTGACCCGCAGGACTCAGGAAATCGGCATCCGCATGGCACTGGGGGCACAGCGGCGGACGATTCTCTGGATCGTGCTGCGTGAGACTTTAGTGATGGTCGCATCCGGCATCGTCATCGGCCTGGCGGTTGCCACTGCCGCAACCCGCCTGATTTCGAGCATGCTTTTTGGGGTGAAGAGCACGGATCCGTTGGCGATCAGCGTGGCCATTGCCGTTATGTTGACAGTAGCACTCCTGGCCGGCTACCTACCGTCGCGCCGGGCAATGAAGGTGGACCCGATGCAGGCGCTCCGCTATGAGTAGACTTTCGATTGAGGCTTTCAACGCCGTTCGCTCTTTGATAAGCGCCTATCCCTTGAAGTCAGACCATGCGAGTTTTCGCCATCTCAGACCTCCACGCTGATTTCGCTGAGAATTGGAGAGCCCTGCAATGGCTTTCTCTACAGGATTACAAAAACGACGTCGTTTTAATCGCTGGCGACATCGCTGATCAACTGTCGGTTATCGCAAAGACACTTGCGCACATGCGGGCAAGGTTCGGCCGGGTATTTTATGTCCCAGGAAATCACGAACTGTGGACGCGTAGGGACGACTGTCACTCGCCCGCTAAACTCGAAAGGATTTTGCAGCTGTGCGATGACCTGGGAGTGTGCGCGAAACCGGCGCGGGTGGGTGAGCTGTGGATTGTTCCCCTGTTGTCGTGGTATGAGGAGGGCTTTGATGAGGATCAGAGCGCAGACACGGAAACGTTGGAGGCATGGGCGGATTACTATTTTTGCAAATGGCCGCCTTGGATCGACTCCGTTGCCGAGTATCTTCTCAGCGCCAACGCGCCAAATATCAAAAGCTATGATAGGCCGGTGATCACCCTTTCCCATTTCCTCCCACGTCGTGATCTTCTGCCAGAAGTCGCTAGACTCACATTCAAGGGCCTTCCAAAAGTCGCCGGCTGCGCCGCTCTCGATCAACAGATTCGCGCCGTCAACTCCGTCATCCACATCTTTGGCCACAGTCACATTCCCTGTGACTGCCTGATTGACCGCGTGCGCTATGTGCAGAGCGTCTTAGGATACCCGAGTGAAAATAACTTGTTGAAAGAGTGCCTGAAATTGATCTGGTCATCGGATACCTAACTGCCTAAGTTGACGACGCCCCGCTCGGGCTGCTGGCCGGTTATGACGAAGGGAGCTTCTCTAAGGAAGGGAACCATGTCTGTAGATCGCACATGTCAATTGCTCAACTCTTATCATAGAACCGTGCGATTTTGGCCATCCTGTCTTCTGTTCTTGACGCTGCTGGCCCTGGCTGCATGCAAAGGCGGGCCGTCGAAAGCGTCGTCGCCCGCGATGCCGGCTAACGGTGTAGCGAAGGTCGTCGCCTTCGGCGACAGCCTGACTGCCGGATACGGCTTGAGCCCCGAAGAGAGCTACCCCGAGCTGTTGCAAAAGAGGCTCACGGCCGACGGCCTGAACTATGAAGTGGTCAACGCCGGCATCTCCGGCGACACCTCGGCGGGTGGTGTGCGGCGCATCAACTGGACGCTGGAGGGCGGCGATGTCAAGGTCATCATCGTCGAGCTGGGCGCCAACGACATCCTGCGCGGCCTCGACATCGCCGAAATGAAAGAGAATCTGAGTACAATCATCGAGCACGCCAAGAAGCGCGGCGCACAGGTACTGCTCGCCGGCATGAAAGCGCCGACCAATTCCGGCATCGATTACTGCCGCTGGACAGATGAGGCTTTCATCGACCTGGCGAAAGAGCATAACGTAGCGCTGATTCCATTCTTGCTCGACCGCGTCGCCGGCATCCCTTCGCTGAATCAAGCCGACGGCATCCACCCGAACCCGGCGGGCGCGCGCATCGTCGCCGACACGGTCTATCGCTATCTCAAGCCCATGCTCGAAAAGACCGATAAGGTGGCGTCGAAATAACTGCACTGCCAGGTGGGGCTTCGGCGCTCGGTCAAGTTCGCGCAGGTCGCTCGGCCTGCGGCCCCTGGCATTATTTCAATGCTGGCAATTCGGACATCCTTCGATCTGTCCCTCTGTTAGTGGCCGATAAGGACTGGTAAAACGTAGCCGCCCGCGTTTCGCACCTTGGCTCATCAGATCTTTCTCACCCCGCTGCTCAACGCACCCACCAACTGTATTCCCGCACGGTGTTTTAGTTCCTCTACCACCTGATTCCCGCATAATTGTCTGGTCTTCCCGCCATTTGCCGCAAAGCAGGTGGCCTTCGCCTCATTCCGCTTCATCGTTCGAAGGCTACCCCGCCCGTAAGATTCTTCGGCTGGTCAGACCGCAGACCGCAGCGGCTTGCCACAGCTTCACTCCGAATTGCCGCCCAGTTGCGGCGGCTTACACCTGTTTAGCATCTCCGGTACTGATAGCCCAACCCCAGGCAATGATTCCCAACTTGGGTCAGCGGGCTGCACACGCGTCATATACGCCCAATGTGCAGTCTGCTTGTCAGTCCCAGAGGACATTTGCATCTCTAAACTCCAGGCATCCCTATAAGGAATAGCGCGACCGATGCCAATCGTTGGTGTCGCAGAAGAGGGCTGATGGCTACGGATGAAGGTTAAATGTATCCGGCCTTCGGGAGTAATCGTGCCAAGCATCGTGAAGCAAACCGGCTGAGAGGTTGGAGCTTGTTGAGGCATGCCCTCTGCATCTTGAATGATGAGGGTAGCCGAGACGCCCCAGAAGTAGCCGTTGCGGTAGCCGGTGATATGCCAAACTGTTTGATCAACCACCCAGTTGAGCGTCTCCTGATCTGTGTCTAGTTGCAGAGCCGGCAGATTGCCCGGCAGAACATACCAGTAGGTATCCTGCAACCAGCTCCAATCAGAGGGATTGACATTCGCATGCTCAGGCATAGGGTTTCTCCATCATTGATTTTCTTCACTTGATTAGGGTAGCCTCGCCGCACATAGCTATAGCGCGAATCGTTAGTTTCATCACCGCGCAAGTCTACCTTACGATAAAATGTCTTCTAGCCCTTCTTCTCAAACAAGTCTTTCTTCATCTTGCTGACAATACGATCCGCAACTTTTCTCTGTCCGCCGCGCCGGAGGCTGCCCCACATGAGCGAGCGGTCGCCGGCTTCGCCGGCCCACACAAGGGTTTTATCTTTGACGGATAGTAGTTGCACATTACCTTCGTTCTTGTCCTTGCCGCCGAAAACAGTGTGATACCACTTATCGTCAGCTTTGATTGATGTGCCGACAAGGATGAAATCCGCATCTTTATCTTCGGTAACAATGGTGATCGGGAGTTTCTTTTTCAATATCTCGGTTGCGATGAAGCCGTCAAGGCCGCCTTCCATCTTACTGATGTAAACTTTCGAGTTGGCCGGCACTTTCGATTGAGCGAACGTCAGGGATGCGAGCAGGCAAATAGCCCACACAAAAAGCATGGTGCGTTTCATAGTTGTTCTTACCTCCGAAGGGCTGTGAGATTTACGAAGCGGCGCAAGTCTACGCCCGCGATTCGGCTATGTCAAATGCCTGGGCAGTGCTATTTTAGCCGATGCCTGAGTTGATGTCTGCCGGCAGAGTGGCTCAAAGATCAGAAAGCCATATTGCTGCAATTTGTTCACGTCGTTAATCAGGCCCACGCCCACAACAAAAGAGCCGACACCGGCAGGCTTGCGCCTGGGACAAGGGAAATAATTTACTTCCAGGCTTTCCACCGCAGCTCATTAGTGGTATAAGAATCCGCACACGCAAAGCTGCTTTAGGTTACTGTCAGGAAAGTAGCGGAGGGATGTATATGCAATCAGCTTATCTCTTGGCACCTCCTCGTAAGAGCCATCCGACATCCTTTGACGTTTTACTGGGTAGGCCTCCCAAAGAGGGCTTGATGGATATGGATAATTGTTGATTGTCCGCACTAGCATTGCGAAGATAGGCGATCATTGCGTATTAACTTTGACTCTAAATCAATCAGAGTTCCTACAACGTCGCTCAGTATGTACCGAAAGGAGAGATTCACAAATGGAGGATCAACCTAAACCGATTCCAAGGGCAACTTTAGATAACGTCCTACCTCCTAACAGGGATCGAATCTTCTTTGAGAACAGCCAGAACCACCCGTTTCGATACAATTCTAGCAGGTTCGAATTGGTCAACGCCTGGTGGCTCGCGGAAGCTTCTTTGCTCGTTTACGATGAAGAGGCTTATATAAGGGAAGAATTTCGCAAGGCAGGCTTAGTAGATTTCATGGCCTTTACCGGCAGTAGCACACAATGTTTTGTAGCGTCTAACAACGACTTTATAGTAGTTGCCTTCAGAGGCACACAGGTTTATAAGCGAGGGTTCAAATCAGTTTTCCATGAAATAGTGGCTGATATATTGGCCGACATAAGTATAATTCTCGTAGATTCCCAGCAGGGAGGTTATGTTCACAAGGGGTTCAAGAAGGCCCTTGATGAAATCTGGAAAGATCAAGGCGAAAAACAGGGCCTTGAGTCCTATTTAAACCAAATCAAGAATGCCGCCGGTCATAACCGCACGCTGTGGATAACAGGACATAGTCTGGGAGCAGCTCTTGCTACTCTCGCTGCCGACCGGTACGGGAACGTGCAGGGGGTGTACACCTTTGGCTCACCGCGTGTTGGGGACGGAGCGTTTAAGGATGATTACCATATCAACACTTATCGATTCGTAAATAACAACGACATCGTGACCAACGTGCCGCTCATAGGCTCTTATGAACCATTAAGGCTCCCACCACTAGGCATCTACCGTCACGTGGATGGATTGAAGTATATAGATAGCAAAGGGCAGATCAACGATAATCAGAAGTTATCCGGCAGGCTGAGAGACAGGTTCACCGGTTATTTCAGTCACCAGTTCAACGTGCTTGGTCATCTCAGGTCCGGTTTTCTCGGTGATATTCCTGATGATGGATTTGTTGATCATGCCCCGCTTTTTTATGCGAATCATATTTGGAATAACTATCTCGAAGAAATGCGGCGCTTCACCCGATAGAGGTCGCCATCAACGTAGATCACCTCCTGAACGAATGGGCTATGATCGCTGATTTTCCCCACCCTTGGGAGCGCAACCTTCCTTGACTCAAAACGTAAAAGGAAGCAGACTTACTTTTTTCACCCTCAATAGTGCCCCTTGGAGCCAATATGAAACCGTTACTTTGCCTCGCGACCGTTCTCTTCCTGTCTACGGCCATCTACGGCCAAAACGATCCGCTGTGGCTGCGATACCCGGCGATCTCGCCGGACGGGCAGACCCTGCTTTTCGAATACAAAGGCGACATCTGGTCAGTCCCCACGGCGGGCGGCACCGCAGTGCCGCTTACCCTGAGCGAGTCCTACGAATTTGCTCCCGTATGGAGCCATGACGGCAAGTCGATTGCGTTCGCATCGGACCGGTACGGCAGCTTCGACGTGTTCATAATGCCGGCCGGCGGCGGGGATGCGAAAAGGCTCACATACCACTCGAGCCGCGAAGCGCCGCTCTCGTTTACGGCGGACGACAAGGCCATCCTCTTTGCAGCCCAGCGGCAGGATCTGGCGACCAATGCGCAGTTTCCCACGCCCGGCATGACCGAACTTTACAGCGTGCCGGTCAACGGTGGCCGTGTTTCGCTGATATTGACGTCGCCGGCTCTCGACGCAACTGTCAGTTCAACGGGCGATAAGATCATCTTTCACGACTACAAGGGGTACGAGAGCGACTGGCGAAAACACCACACCTCGTCCGTCACTCGTGACGTTTGGGTGTACGACGTCCCGTCGAAAAAATACACTCAGCTGACGAGCTTCAAGGGTGAGGACCGCAATCCGGTCTTCGACTCTAACGACAACGATTTTTACTACCTCAGCGAGCAAAGCGGCAGCTTTAATGTGTACAAAAGCAGCCTTGCTCATCCCGACAAGTCGACCGCGGTCACACATCTTACAAAGCATCCCGTGCGCTTTCTCACCCGCGCCAACAATGGCACGCTTGCTTTCTCGTACGACGGCCAGCTCTACACGATGAAACCCGGCAGTGAGCCGCAAAAGGTCAACGTGCGGATCGCCGCCGACGGTCGCAGCTCCATTGAGCAGATCGTCCCGATCAATGGCGGAATGACCGAGGCAAAACTGTCGCCGAATGGGAAGGAGTTCGCATTCGTATTCCGCGGCGAGATCTTTGTCTCATCGATGGACGGCAAGATGGTCAAGAGGGTCACGGATACCCCTTGGCAGGAGCGCACCGTAAGTTTCAGCCCCGACGGCCGCTCACTCGTGTACGCCGCTGAGCGCGACAACAACTGGAATATCTACACCGTCTCGATCTCACGCAAGCAGGAACCGTACTTCTGTGTGTCGACCGTCCTCAAAGAGGAGACAGTCCTGGCTACACCTGCCGAGGAATTCCAGCCGGCCTATTCGCCCGACGGCAAAGAGATCGCGTACCTCGAAAACCGGCAGACGCTTAAGGTCTATAACATCGCTTCAAAACAAACACGCACGGTCCTGCCCGCGGACAAGAATTATTCATACGCCGATGGCGATCAGTATTATGAATGGTCGCCCGACTCGAAGTGGTTCCTGGTCCAATTTGCGCATGCTGAGCGGATGTTCAGCCCCGAGGTAGGACTCGTCTCGGCCGACGGCGGCGAAGTGCATAACCTCACCCAGAGCGGCTATGACAACTTCAACCCTAAGTGGGCAATGGACGGCAAGATGATGATCTGGGGTTCCGACCGCGAAGGCGCAAGAAACCAGGCCGGTGACCCGCAGCAGGGCGACGTCTACGGGATGTACTTCACAAAGGCATTCTACGACCGCCAGCGCCTCACGAAGGAAGAGTTCGCCCTTCTGAAAGAGCAAGAGGATAAAGACAAAAAGGACGCCGAGGAAAAAGCCAAGGCGAGCGGTCCGTCTCCTGGCGCTTCGCCAGCCGCGTCTCCCGCTGCTTCGCCAAAGCCCGAGGACAAAAAGATCGTTATCGACTGGGGCGGACTGACCGACCGCAAAACTCGGCTGACGATCCACACATCGAGCGCGTCCGGCTGGGTCCTCTCGAAGGACGGCGAAAAGCTCTTTTACCTCACTAATTTCGAGAAAGGCAACGATCTATGGGTCACGGAACTCCGTACGCGCGACACAAAGCTCTTCGCAAAACTTGGCGCGAACAGGACATCAATGGAGCTTTCGCCGGACGGGAAATTCCTCTTTGTACTTGCCGAGGGGCGAGCCATGAAGATCGACGTCGAAAGCGGCAAGGCCGAACCTATCGCCTTCGCGACCGAGATGGTACTCAACTACTCGGCCGAGAAGGCATATATCTTCGACCATAGCTGGCGCCAATTCAAGGAGAAACTTATCTTCCCTGACCTGCAAAAGGTCGACTGGGAATTTTACTATACGGCGTACAAGCGTTTCCTGCCATACATCAACAATAATTACGATTTCGCCGAGATGCTGAGCGAGATGCTCGGCGAGATGAACGTCTCGCACACGGGCTGTTACTACAGCCCGCAGTTCCCTAACGGCGACCAAACGGCCTCGCTTGGCCTGCTTTACGACTACGACCACACCGGCAGCGGCGTGAAGATCGCTGAGGTCATCCAGGGTGGGCCCGTGGACCTCGCCGCTTCCTCGATCAAGGCCGGCAACATTATCGAAGCCATAGACGGCACGACGATTGACGCATCGATGGATTTTTACAAGCTGCTAAATCGCAAGGCCGGCAAGTACACGCTTCTTTCCGTTTTTGATCCCGTCAACAACAAGCGCTGGGACGAAACCGTGAAGCCGGTCACGCGCGGCGACGAGGGCGAGTTGCTTTATAAGCGGTGGGTCCGCCAGCGGCGGGCGGAGGTCGACAAGTTGTCGGGTGGCAGGATCGGCTACATTCACGTTCGCGCGATGAACGATCCAAGTATGCGTACTGTCTTTGACGAGGCTCTGGGGCTGAACGTCAGCAAGGACGCGATCATCATCGATACGCGATTCAACGGCGGCGGCGGCATCCATGAGCAGTTGTCGGATTTCCTGAGCGGCAAGAAGTATTTCGACGTCATCCCGCACGGACAGTATATTGGCAGCGAGCCTTTCGACAAGTGGATCAAGCCGTCAATCGTGCTGATGGGCGAGAGTAACTACTCGGACGCGCACCTTTTCCCGCTCGCGTACAAGGCGAAGAACCTCGGTCTCCTTGTCGGCATGCCCGTTCCGGGCACGGGCACGTTCGTCTGGTGGGAAAATCAGATCGATCCGACGCTGCGGTTCGGTATCCCGATGGGCTGCTGGCGCACGATGGACGGGAAATGCGCCGAGAACGTCCAGACCGAGCCGGACATCCGCGTCATGAACGAGCCCACCGTCATGTCGTCAGGCCACGACCAGCAGATCGAGGCGGCAGTTAAGGAGTTGATGAAAAAAAGGTAAGACAGACGGCCACCTCTGTCAGCTAAGGGGACAGACCGGGCGGTCTGTCCTACGTCACTCCCCCACCGCCTTCTCCGGCGGGTTGAGCATGGCAGACCGGCGACTGCCGCAAAGCAGGCCGCACCGGTAAAGCCGCCATTCAAAAAAGAAGAGCGACGCTTGCCGCGTGCAGCGTGGTTGCAGCCGCCAGACACATGTGAAATACTGTCTGTAAGCACAGAGCCATACCATCACGAACATGATTCATAGTCGCAGGGAAGGGGAGCTTGCATGAACAATCAGAATTCGCCCGCCATCCGGGCTAAGGCTCCCCTCAAAAAGAGAAGCGCACAACGCCGCCGCCTTTGGTGCGTCGCCTCGGTGGTGATGCTGTTCACACAGGCGGCGCTGGCCGCGCGGCCGCCGCAGTCCGCGGCCAATAAAGTAGAGTCACAAGACCAGCCAATCCGCCTGAAGACCGACCTGATCGAGCTTCGCGCCGTGGTCACCGACAAACAGGGCAAGCCGATCACAGACCTCACCAAAGACGATTTCGAGATCACAGAGGATGGCCGAAAGCAGGTCGTCAGCTTCTTCACCGCCGAACAGATCAGCGGCGCGCTCGCCACCAGCCCGCCCGGCGCGTCGCCGGCGAGCCGCCGGCAAGTGCCGCCTGCCGCGAGGCCGAAACGCACGGTCGCCCTCTTCGTTGACACACTGCACATGACGACGGCGAGCATGATGCAGGTCAAACAGCATATGCTGAAGTTCGTTGACGAACGCCTCGGCGACGAAGATCTGGCGGCGGTCGTCGCCACCGGCGGCGGGTTGGGCCTGTTCAGCCAGTTCACCTCAGACAAGCGCGTGCTGCGGGCAGCGATCAACCGGCTGAGCAACTTCCCGGCGTCGCGCTCCGACAGCGCCTACACGCCCTTCCTCGCGGCCAAGGTCGAAGCCGAAGACGCCAACGCCATAGAAGTGGCCAAGAGTATCGTCAGGCAGGAAGAGCACCTTCCTGATGACCCGCACTTTGAGTCCCTCGTGACCAACCTCGCCAAATCGCGAGCCCGACAGATTTCAGTCGAAGCGACCTACCTGCGCCGGGAAACGCTGTCCGTGCTGAAGGCGGTCGCCGCGCGCATTGCCGAGATGCCCGGCCAGCGGATGGTCTTAATGCTGTCGGACGGCTTCACACAGCTCGACGAATCGGGCGTGACCGATTCAGACGACCTGCGCGCCGCGATCAGCCGTGCCACGCGCTCGGGCGTCGTCGTCTACGCGGTCAATGCAAAAGGGCTGCACGGCAATAGGATGTACGACGTAACGACGAGTGTGCCGTCCGAGCCGCACCTCGCTCACCTGTTGCCCGGCTACTTTGCGGCGGGCGACCGCGAGGTGGAGGCCGGCCTGGAGCGGCTGGCGAAAGGCACCGGCGGCGAAGCCTTCCTGACGACCAACGACCTGAAAGGCGCGCTCGGCAAGGCGCTCGACGACAACGGATTCTATTACGTGCTCGCTTATTACCCGACCGCGCCGAAAGACAAGAAGAGCTTCCGCTCCATCAATGTCCGCGTCAAAGGTCATCCAGATTACCGTGTGCGAACGCAGAGCGGTTATTTGACCAGCGACCTTCTCAAAGAGAAGACCGCCTTGCCGACGGATCCGCGTGAGTCTTTGATCAAAACAATGGGTGAGCCTTTAGCCGCCACAGAGATCGGGGTAGACGCTTCAGCAGACTTCCTCTGGCTGTCGAGCGACGACGCGCAGGTGTCGGTTTACGTCTTCGTCGCAGCCCGTAATCTCGGCTACAAAGAACAAGGCCAGAGCTTCGTCACCAGTTTTACTTTGCTGACCGGCGTGCTCGATTCATCGGGGCGGACAACCAACGTCTTGCAGGACGCCGTACAGATACGCCTGTCGCGCGAGCAACTGGACCGCGCGCGGGAGGACGTCTACCGCTATACCAAACGCCTGCGCCTGGAGCGCGGCCTCTACCAGATACGCGTCGGCGTGTTCGACTCGCAGACCGGCAAGATGGGCACGGCCTCGACCTGGGTTGAAGTGCCCGATCTTAAATCGAGGAAGCTGATTCTGAGCAGCATCTCGACCGCCAGGTTGCCGTCCGATGACAAAGCGACAGAAGCCGCCAAGCAGGCTGTGTCACAGCCGCGCGTGCGCAACGGCCTCCTTCTCTTCCGGCGCGACGATGTCCTCGCCTACTACGGCAAGGCGCGCCAGGCGGGATTGGGCGAGCGTAGCGCTGCGGGGCTAATGATTCAGGAGCAGATACTGAAGGATGAAGAGGTCGTGTTTGAAGATACATGGAAGCCGCTGTCGTCGCTCGTACTCGCTAAGGAAGCCGACTCGGTCGAATTCGGCGGGCGCGTCCCGTCATCGCGCCTCACGCCCGGATATTACACCTTGCGAATCTCTGTGAAAGATCCGCAGTCCAAAGCGGCGCAGACCCGCGAGACTTCATTCGAGGTCGTCCCTTAACTTCCTGTCCGGCAACCGCCGCGTCAAGCGCAAGACCGCTGCCCAGCCTGCGGGCCGCAAGCCGCGGCCGAGGGGCGCATCTGTCGACCGGTCTAGCCCCGAGCTGAGGTGCAGTCATCATGAGAGTCTGAGCCGCTTTTTCGCCTCCTGAAACAGGCGGCACTTCCTCGCAAATTCCTCCAGCGTTGGGGGTTGCCGGCGCTGATGGTCGGCAGTGGACCGGCGTAGGCCTCCGCCCGGTTATCGGCGGCGATCCATGTCTTCCCTTGTCGTTTCCCGGCCCCTCTGAGCCATTCCAGGGATGAATTAAAAAAACTTTAAAACGGTTTTCAATAATTCTTGAAAGAGAATTCAAGAGCTAATAAATACTTACTCAGCCCACTTGTGTAGTATTCCACTGCGCACGAAGCTACTGAAATCCGCAGGTTCCCGACGGATTAAAGATATATGGCTACGCGCCAAGCCCAGACGGTGTAATTGGAGGATGGCTATGAGTAATCTGGACAACGACGAGCGCTCCTGGTTCCTGATTCATACCAAACCGAAGCAAGAAGATCGGGCAATTAGCAATCTTCGCGCCTGGAATATCGAAACGCTTTCACCTCAGTTCCGTGATGTTTCCTACAACGCATTCAACGGTCTTCCCCGGTACACGGTTAAGCCGCTGTTCTCACGCTACGTCTTCGCTTGTTTCAATCTCGAACGGTTATTCCACAAAATCCGCTACACCAGAGGCGTGCAGGGGTTGGTGGGATTTGGCGATGGCCCGACCGAGGTCGATGAGGAGATCATTGCTCTGGTTCGCTCCCGTATCGGCAAAGATGGCTTCGTTAAGCTCGGCGACGGCATAAAGCCCGGCGATATGGTGGTAATTCAAGAGGGCGTCTTCCAGAACCTGACCGGAGTTTTTGAGAAGGAAATGAAGGATTCTGATCGCGTCGAGGTGTTGCTGAACACTGTTCTTTACCGAGCCCGCGTCCGCATCGAACGCGGCATGTTACGCAAAGTTAGCGATACGGTTTGCTACGCCTGAAAACTCGAACCGTGAGAACCGAAATCGCGAAACCTAAGCCGGCGCTAGGTTTGAGGAGCTAGCGCCGGACGGTACAGCAGGCTTCAGGATTCATATACCTGCATGCCTTAATTTGTCCCGCTTGGCTCATTATCTTAAGCCGCTGGGCGTCTCAAGGGCTGGCGTCACAGGTGGTAACCTGCTCGGAGTTGTCGAAGCCTTATTCCTGGTGATGACATATGCTTACTGAAGTTGCACAGCAAAATGCACTGGGAGGTTCCGCCGGCCATGTGCCCAGCCATGAACCGCTAGCCATCATCGGCATCGGCTGCCGTTTCCCGGGAGCCAACGGGCCGCAAGCGTTCTGGTCGCTGCTGAGGGACGGAGTTGACGCCATCACTGAAATTCCCCCGGGGCGCTTCGCGGTCGACTCGGTGTATGACCCTGCGCCGGGCAAGCCCGGCAAGATCGTCAACCGGGCGGGCGGCTTCCTGAGCGATATGGACAGGTTCGATGCCGGGTTTTTCGGCATCTCCCCGCGGGAAGCCTTGCGCATGGACCCACAGCAGAGGTTATTGCTGGAAGTGACCTGGGAGGCGCTTGAGGATGCGGGCATAATTCCTGACCGCCTGGCGGGCAGCGATACGGGTGTTTTCATTGGCGCGACGACGGTGGACTACGAGGACATCCAATACCACCTGCGGGACCGCACTGAAATTGATTTTCATGTGGCGACCGGGACGGCGCGCAGCGTCTTATCCGGTCGGGTCTCCTATACCTTCGACCTTCTAGGGCCAAGCCTGACCGTTGACACAGCCTGCTCCTCCTCTCTGGTGGCGGCGCACCTGGCCTGTGAGAGCCTGTGGAACGGCGAGAGTGACTTGGCCATCGCCGGCGGCGTCAATCTGGTTTTGCTGCCGGAGCTATCCATGCCCTTCTCGCGGGCCAAGATGCTGGCCGCCGACAGTCGGTGCCGGTTCGCAGATGCCAATGCCGGCGGCTTTACGCGCAGCGATGGCATTGGCGTGGTCTTGCTGAAGCGTCTGTCAAAGGCCCAGGCCGACCGAGATCATATCTATGCCGTGATTCTCGGCGGCGCCGTCAATAACGATGGGCGCGGCAGCGGGTCCCTGGCGACCCCCAGCCGCGAAGGCCAGCAAGCCGTGCTTCATAAGGCTTATCGCAATGCGGGCGTCTCGCCCAGCGCCGTCCGATACGTAGAGGCGCATGGCACCGGCACGGCTATCGGCGACCCCATAGAGGTGCAAAGCCTGGGCGCTGTGCTAGGCGATGGCCGGCGCGCAACCGACCACTGTCTCCTCGGTTCGGTCAAAAGCAACATCGGCCACACCGAAGGGGCCGCCGGCATCGCCGGCCTCATCAAAGCGGCGCTCTGTCTCGAACACCGTGCGGTCGCGCCCACCTTACACTTCCATACGCCGAATCCTAGCATCCCCTGGCGCGACTTGCCTCTGCGGCTTTGCCGTGAATTGACGCCCTTGCCGGCACAGGATGCCATCGTCGGCGTCAGCGCCTTCGGCATCTCGGCCACGAATGCGCATGTCGTCTTAAGGGAAGCGCCGCCCGCCGCCTCCTGCCGCGAGGGCCATACGGACGGCGACGGCCATGCCCGATTGCTAACACTGTCGTCGCACACTCCAGCCGGGCTGGCCGACATGGCGGATACCTATAGAGCTTACCTGGCGAACGCCGAGGCGACGCTTGAGGACCTCTGCTACAGCGCCAACGTGCGAAAAACGCATCATAGCCATAGACTCGCCATCGTCGCCCATTCGCGCGCCGAGCTGAGCGGACACCTGCGCACCTTTCTCGACCAGCGGGCGCACCCGGCCCTTGCCGTCGGCGACACGCGCACGGCCAGCGGAGTCAGCCGTCCGGTCTTCGTCTTCCCCGGGCAGGGTTCTCAATGGCTCGGCATGGGGCGTCAACTCCTGCGACAGGAACCCGTGTTCGCCGACGCGCTGGCGCGCTGTGAAGCGGCCATACGGCAGCAGGTCGGCTGGTCATTGATCGCCGAGCTGTCGGCAGAGCCAGCCGATTCGCGCCTGGGCGAGATTGACGTTGTGCAGCCGTGCCTGTTTGCCATACAGGTCGGGCTGGCGCAGTTGTGGCGACACTGGGGGATCGAACCGCACGCGGTCGTGGGCCAGAGTATGGGCGAGATAGCCGCCGCCCATGTCGCCGGAGCTTTGCGTCTGGAAGACGCCACACGGATCATTTGCCGCCGCAGCCGGTTGTTGAAACGCATGAGCGGGCGCGGCGCGATGGCCGTCGTCGGCCTCTCATTCGAGGAGACGCAAGCGGCGCTCGCCGGGTTCGAGGATCGCTTGTCAATCGCCGTCAGCAGCAGCCCGACTTCGACCGTGATCGCCGGCGAACCCGCCGCCTTACAGCAGAGACTGGACACACTAAAGCGTGCCGGGGTCTTCTGCCAGCCTGTGAAAGTCGATGTGGCCTCGCACAGCCCGCAGATGGACCTGTTACGCGCAGACCTGCTTGAGGCTTTAGCCGGAATCGAGCCGCGACCGGCTACGATTCCGCTCTACTCAACCGTGACCGGCGGCCCGGCTCACGGTTTGATGTTGGACGCCGACTACTGGGCGGCAAACCTGCGCCAGCCTGTGCTGCTTTCAAAGGCCGCCCAGGCTCTGCTGGCGGACGGCTATGACACCTTCATCGAGATCAGCCCGCACCCGCTCCTGTCAGGCCCGCTTCAACAAGCCGCACAGCACAGTCAGCGCCAAGCCCTGATGTTGGCTTCGTTGCGGCGCGACGAAAACGAGCGCGCCGTGATGCTCGCGTCACTTGGCGCGCTCTACGCCGCGGGCCGCGAGGTAAGTTGGGAACACCTGCATGCCGACGGCGGGCGCTTCGTTCAACCCCCGCTCTACGCGTGGCAAGCCGAGCGTTACTGGCTGAGCCCTGATGACAGTCAAGCGCGGCGGTCGAGTGCCGTGATGGCGGCTGATTGCCTGCTGCCAGATCGCGGCCTGTGCTCGGCGGCGGATCGCGGGACGCGGTTCTGGGAATTTGATTTAAGCAGCGCGGGACTTCCTTATCTGAAAGATCACTGTGTTCAGGGCGCGGTCGTGTTGCCGGCGGCGGCCTATCTTGAGATGGCCCTGACCGCCGCGCAGGCGCTGTTCGCGGGCCGTCAGGCCGTCTTGGAGCAGGTCGATTTCAAGAAAGCCTTGATTCTCTCCGACCTTCCCCTGCGCGTGCAATTCGTCACGTCGCAACAGGGTCCGGAGAGGGCGACCTTTGAAGTCTACAGCCTTGCCAATGCCGAAGACCCCGATTCATGGGTCTTACACGCGGCGGGGGCTATGAGCGTTGCGCAAACGGAAGCTGCGCCGCCGCCTACGGCCATCGAGTCAATTCGGGCGCGTTGCGACTGCGTCCTCTCGCAGGATGTTCATTACCGCATGCTGGCGCAGCGCGGCCTGCAATATGGGCCGTGCTTCCGGGGCGTCAAGCAACTCTGGCGCGGCAGGCGAATCGCCTTAGCCGACATCGCCCTGCCGGGACCAGCGGGCGCGAAAGCCGACAACTATCAGGTTCACCCGGCGCTCCTCGATTCCTGCTTTCAGGCTCTGGCCGCCACCCTGCCGCTCGATAAAACAGACGTCTTCCTGCCGGTCGGCCTTGAGAAGTTGCAAGTCTATCAGCGCCCTTGTGGCAACGTGTGGGCCTATGCGGTGTTAGAAGACGGCGCGGCTGAAGGGGCCGAGGTCTTGAAAGGTGATCTCGTCGTTCTGGACGAACAGGGTCAGCCAGTATTGCGGGCGACGGGTCTGGGCATGAAGCGTCTGGATAAGAGACCGCAAGAGACGGACGAGCAACAGGCCATCGAACGGCTGCTCTACGACCTTCAATGGCAGCCCGGCGAACCCCTGAGGCCGGCGCGGCCGGCGACGCCCGGCGTGTGGGTCATCTTCACGGATGATGGCGTCGCGTCGGCGCGGCTCCTGCGAGCCTTGGAAGACGACGGCGACCGGTGCGTGAAAGTAATCGCCGGCTCGGCCTATGCTGAACATGGGCCAGATCATTACGAGATTGATGCTGCCAGCCTTGCCGACTACACCCGTTTGCTGGCCGCGGTCTTCGGCTCGTCCGACCGGCCCGTGCGAGGCATAGTCCACCTGTGGAGCCTCGACCCGACGGTGGCGGGTGAACTCTCAAGCGAGTCACTCGGCACGGCAGGCCGACTGGGTTGGGGGAGCGCCTTCCTGCTCGTCAAGGCGCTGGCCGAGGCCGGACCGCCCCAGGGCTTGCGCCTCTGCCTGGTCACGCGCCAAGCGCAGTCTGTGACCGGCAACGAGAGCCTATCACTTGCGCAATCGCCGCTCTGGGGGCTTGGGAAGGTCGTCACCCAGGAACACCCGGAGGTCTGTTGTTCACTGCTTGACCTGGGTGCTGCTTCCGAGCAGGAGATGGAGTCGCTCGCCTTAGAACTGCGCGCCACAAGCGTTGAAGCCCAGGTCGCCTTGCGCGGCGGCTCTCGCTATGTCGGCAGGCTGGCCCGGCATTCCCTGGCTCGGTTGAATGAGCCGCTTCAAGTGGAGGCGGCGACCGGACAAGCCTTCGGCCTGAAGATAAACCGGCCCGGCGACCTCGACGCGCTCGGCTGGCACGAAACCGCCCGCCGCGATCCCGGCCCCGGAGAGGTCGAGATAGAAGTTCAAGCCGTCGGCCTCAATTTCAGAGACGTGATGCTGGCCCTGGGGGCCCTGCCTTCGGATCAGCCGGAGGACTTTGGCTGGGAGTGCGCAGGCCGTGTCGCCCGCGTCGGAGCGGGTGTCGACGGATTCAAAACTGGCGACGAGGTGCTGGCGATTGCGCATCCCTGCTTTACTTCCTACGCGACCATCCCGGCCTGCCTGGCGCTGGCGAAGCCGGCCCACTTGAGCTTTGAAGAGGCGGCGACGGTGCCGCTGGCGCTGCTGACCGCGTATTACTCGCTGATTCACCTGGGAAGGTTGCGAAAGGGAGAGCGCGTGCTGATTCATTCGGCCTCCGGCGGCGTCGGCCTCGCCGCCGTGCGCCTGGCGCAACAGCGCGGGGCGGAAATCTTTGCCACCGCCGGCAGTGAATCCCGGCGCGCTTTTCTCAGGTCGCTCGGCGTCGAGCAGGTCTTCGATTCGCGATCACTCCGTTTCGCCGACGAGATACGCCGCGCCACTCACGGTGAGGGGGTTGACCTTGTGCTCAACTCGTTGACCGGCGAAGCCATCTCCGCGAGCCTGTCGCTCCTCAGGTCGGGCGGGCGATTCTTGGAACTCGGACGTCAGGACATTTATAAAAACGCGAAGCTGGGCCTCGCGCCCTTCCGTAAGAACCTGTCCTTTTCGGCCATCGATCTTGCCTGCTTAATCCGCGAGTCTCCCGCCTATGCAGGCTCCTTGCTACGCGAAGCTATGAATAGCGGCGCGGTCAATAGCGGGAGCCTCCCGCCTCTCGAAACGTTCCCGGTAGGGGCGGTGGCAGATGGGTTCCGCATGATGGCCAACGCCCGGCACACGGGCAAGATCGCGTTCCGCCTGGGCGGCGAAAGGGTGCAGGTGGCGTCCGCGCCTGACGAAGCCTTCCAACTCCATGCGGATGGAACTTACTTAATCACCGGCGGGCTCGGCGGGCTCGGGCTATCGGTTGCCGGCTGGATGGTCGGCAGGGGGGCCAGGCACCTGGTCCTGGTCGGCCGCACGTCCGGCTCTCGTTCGGCTCAAGAAGCGGTAGCCGCGCTTCGCAAGACCGCGGAGGTTGTGGTGGCTCAGGCCGACGTCAGCGACCGGGAGCAACTCAGGGCCGTCCTGAGCGACCTCAATCAGCGAATGCCTGCCTTACGCGGCGTCGTCCATGCCGCCGGCTCGCTCGACGACGGCATCCTGCTGCAACTCGACGCCGCGAGGTTCAATAGGGTGATGGCCCCGAAGGTGGCCGGGGCCTGGAATCTGCACACGCTAACGATGGACGCCCGGCTTGATTTCTTCATCCTGTTTTCGTCCGTGGCCAGCCTGCTAGGCTCAGCCGGGCAAGGGAACTATGCCGCCGCAAACGCCTTCCTGGATTGCCTGGCACATTATCGCAGATCAAAAGGACTCGCCGCGTTAAGCGTCAACTGGGGGCCGTGGTCCGAAGTCGGATTGGCGGCTGAAGGCGACCGCCTTGAACGGCTGGCCGCGCGCGGCATCGGCGGCCTGACACCCCGACAGGGGGTGAAGGTTTTCGAGCGACTGCTGGCCTGCTGCTCAGCGGGGCAGGTTGCGGTCATGGATTTTGATAGCGAGCAGTGGCGGCGTAGCGGCCCGCAATCACACGGGCTGGCGGCCCTGGCCGGCCTCGCCAGCGACCCGCGCGGCGCGTGCAACGGGCTTGAGCTTTCTCGCGAGCGATTGCTGGCTGCCGAAGCGCCGGAGCGCCAGGAGCTACTTGAATCTTACCTTAACGCCCTGCTCGCGCGAGTGCTGGGGTTTGACCAGGCACGGCCAACGAGATTGGACGTGAACCAGCCGATCAATCACTTCGGCCTGGACTCTCTGATGGCGCTGGAGGTGAAGACGCGAATCGAGGCCAACCTGGGAATCCGATTGCCAATAGTGGAATTCATTAAAGGTGCCAGTATCGCACAACTGGTTACACGAGGGCTTGAGCAATTGCCCGCCCCCGCCGCGCCGGCCAGGCCCCGTATGGCCAGCGCCGCCGCCGGGGCGACGCAGCCGTGGGAGGAACTAAGCATATGATGGCGTCTGAAGTACTGACTGACCTGATCCGGCAGAACGCCGAGGTGTGGAGCGACGGCGAACATCTGCGCGTCCGCGCCCCCAAGGGGGTGCTCACGCCCGAGCTACAGGCCAAGCTGGCGGCGCACAAGGCCGCGGTTATGGAGTTGCTCGAAAAAGCTCAGCGGGCCGACGCTGACAGCGCGCTCCCCATTGCCATCCCCGACCCGCGGCGTCGCTACGAGCCCTTCCCGCTGACAGACATTCAGCAGGCTTACTGGATTGGTCGCGGCGGCACCGTCGAGTTGGGCAACGTCAGTTGCCATGCGTATTACGAAGTGCAGGCCGAGCAGCTTGACCTGCCGCGGCTCGAACTGGCTTTGCAGCGTTTAATCGAGCGCCACGACATGCTGCGCGCCATCGTACTTGCGGACGGCAGGCAGCAGGTTCTAGAGCAGGTGCCGCGTTACGAGATCAAAGTCCTCGACTTGCGGCGGCACACGGCCGAGCAGGCTGCCGCCGTGCTCGAGGCGGTTCGTCACCGCATGTCGCATCAGGTGTTGCCGTCCGACCGCTGGCCGCTGTTCGAGATTTGTGCCTCGCGGCTCAACGATGGCGGCGTCCGCCTGCACTTCAGCTTCGACATACTGATCGCCGACGTTTGGAGCTTGCAGATTCTGTTTTCGGAATGGGCGATACTCTACGCCGACCTCGATGCGCCGCTGCCGCCACTCGACCTGCAATTCAGGGATTACGTCGTGGCGGAAGCCGAGTTGAAGGATTCGGAGTCTTACCGTCAATCGCAGCAGTATTGGGCGAAGCGTCTGTCCAGCCTGCCGCCTGCGCCCGACCTGCCGCTTGCCAACAACCCAGGTTCGCAGGCCCGCCCCCGATTCGTGCGGCGCACGGGGCAGTTGCAGGCCGGGGCGTGGGCGCAAATCAAGGCCCATGCCGCCGAGCTCGGCCTGACCCCTTCCGGCGCGCTCCTGACGGCCTTTGCCGACGTGCTGGCGACCTGGAGCAGAAAACCCGAGTTCACGCTCAACGTGACGCTGCTCAACCGCTTGCCGCTGCACCCGCAGGTGCAAGAGATCATCGGCGATTTCACGTCGCTGGTGCCGCTGTCCGTCGACACGGCGTCGGGAATTTCGTTCGCGGCGCGGGCTGGCCGCGTGCAGGCGCAACTGCTCGAAGACCTCGACCACCGGTTCGTCAGCGGCGTTGAAATTCTGCGCGAACTGGCGCGGGCGCATGGGCGCACGCCGGGCGCGGCCCTGCCCATCGTCTTCACCAGCCTGTTGTCGCCCCACCAGGCCGGCAAGCGGACGGAGAAGACGTTATGGATGGGTGACGTTGTGTACGGCATCACCCAGACGCCGCAGGTCTGGCTCGATCATCAAGTGCTCGAAGAGGGCGGCAACCTGGTCTTCAACTGGGATGCGGTCGAAAGCCTGTTCCCAGAGCGCCTGCTCGATGACATGTTCGAGACCTATTGCTCGTTATTGCGGCGGCTGAGTGATGACCCGCGCGCCTGGCGGCAACCGTCCGGCAGTCTCCTGCCGCCCGCTCAGCGCCGCCAGCGCGACGCCATCAATCAGACTGAAGTGGCCGCCGCGCCGGCCCTGTTGCAGGGCTTATTCCAGGAGCAGGCCAAAAGGCGACCGCAGCAGACCGCCGTCGTCGCGGCGAGCGGCTCGCTCACTTATGAAGAACTGCAAGCGAGAGTCAACGGCCTGAGCCGCAAGCTCAGGCTGATGGGCGCTCGCCCCAACACGCTGGTCGCGGTGGTTATGGAAAAGGGGGTGGAACAGGTCGCCGCCGTTCTGGCGATCCTACAAGCCGGGGCGGCCTACCTGCCGCTTGACCCGGGCTTACCGCAGGAACGCCTCTGGCACCTGCTCAGCCACGGCGAAGTCTCTATTGTGCTAACCCAGTCGTGGGTTGACGAAGCCCTCGAATGGCCCCGCGAGCTACAGCGATTGGCGGTCGATTTTGAGCCGCCCGGCGAGGCCGGCGCGCCGCCCGAACCGGCGCAGCAGCCCGATGATCTCGCTTACGTCATCTACACGTCCGGCTCGACGGGATTGCCCAAGGGCGTGATGATCGATCATAAGGGGGCCGTAAACACCTTGCTCGACATCAACAGGCGTTTCGGGATAGGGCCAGATGATCGGGTCCTGGCGGTTTCAAACCTGAGCTTCGATCTTTCCGTCTATGATATTTTCGGGACGTTGGCGGCGGGCGGCACTATCGTCATGCCGGCTGCCTCTGCGAGCCGTGACGCGGCGCGTTGGCTCGACCTGATTGACCGCGAGGAGGTGACGGTTTGGAATTCTGCGCCGGCCGTGATGGAGATGCTGGTGGCCTGCGCGGCTGGCCGCGGCGGCCGGCCCGCCGGGTCATTGCGCCTCGTGCTCTTGAGCGGCGACTGGATTTCCGTCACCCTGCCTGACAGGATCAAGGCGCTTGCCCCTGCTGCTCAAGTGATTAGCCTTGGGGGCGCGACCGAAGCGTCCGTGTGGTCCATCTTCCACCCGGCCGACGGCCAGCCGACCGACCTGCCAAGCATTCCCTATGGGCGGCCACTAGCTAATCAGCGTTTCCACGTTTTGAACCAGGCGCTGGAGCCGCGCCCGGTCTGGGTTGCCGGCGACTTGTATATAGGCGGCGTCGGCCTGGCCCTGGGCTATTGGCGGGATGACCGGCTCACCGAGGCGAGTTTTATCACCCACCCGCGCACCGGCGAGCGGCTCTACCGGACGGGCGACCTTGGCCGTTATCTTCCTGACGGAACTATCGAATTTCTTGGCCGCGTAGACGCTCAGGTGAAGATTCAGGGCTATCGCATCGAACTCGGAGAGATCGAAGCGGCGCTGGGCAATTACCCCGGCGTGCGCTCGAAGGCGGTGGTCGCCGAGGGGGCGCGCGAAAACAAGCGGCTGGTCGCTTACCTGGCTGCCGACCCCGGCTCGGCCCCGACCGTTGATGAGTTGCGCCGCTTTCTCAGGAAGAAATTGCCCGCCTATATGATACCTTCGGCCTTCGTCATCAGCGACAGCCTGCCGCTCACGGCCAATGGCAAGGTTGATCGCAAGGCGCTGGCCGGCCAGGCCAGGACAGCGAGCCTGCCCGCCGACCCGCCGGCGCAAAGAGGCATGTCGGTCGAGGAGCGAATTGCCGAATGCATTGCCGACGTTCTCAAGCTAGATCACGTAGGCGCGGACACCAACCTGCTCGAACTGGGCGCGAACTCCATTGACATAACCAGGATCGCGACCCGGCTCGAAAAAGAGTTCAACTGCCGACCGGGCATTGAGGAGTTCTACAGCTACCCATCACCCAGGAGCCTGGCGAGGGCTTTTCAGGATGGAATGTGGTACGAGCCAAGGGCGCTGGACCTTGACATCCGAACCTGTCGCAAACGGGCATCGAATGTCGCGGTCAACAGCGAGGGGGGAAACAATGATCGCATTCGCACTCTCATCAACCCATCCGGGCCGGGAAGGTAAAGGGACGGCAGCCAGGCGGCGGCGGTCTCATCCATCTTCTGAAAGAGCCGTCGCGCCGGCGCGGCGCGGGCCTGAGCTCCCAAGCAGGGAAGAGCTGGACCCTTCCCTGGCTTGCTTAGAGACGGAAGCTTCCCAGCGCCGTCAAACCACGGCGGGGCTGTGCGTGCTCGCGCCCGCGCAAGAGCGCCTGTGGTTCATGGACCAGCTGGCGTCGGATACGGCGCTCTACAACGAGGCCATCGCGCTTCGCCTGGTCGGGACGTTAAACGTTCCGGCGCTACAACACTCCCTCAATGAGCTGGTACGCCGCCATGAGGTGCTCAGAACCTCCTTTGAAGTCGTCGAGGGGCAGCCTTACCAGCGCGTATCGGACGAGGGGCATCTCCCCCTTCCCGTAGTTGATCTGTGCCGGGTGGCCCGGTCAGGCCGTGATGCAGTGGCGCGCGAACAGGCGCGGCGGCTGGCCTGCCGGCGCTTCGACCTTAGCCGGCCGCGCCTGATCAGGGCCGTCCTGGTCAAGCTCGAACCGGCAGAGCATCTGCTGGTGCTTAGCCTGCACCACATCATCTGTGACGGGTGGTCGAAAGGGTTACTCATCCATGAGCTGCGCCGCTTGTACGAGACTTATGGCCGTGGCGGCGAGTCGCCTCTGACCGAGCCGGACCTGCACTATGCCGATTTCGCAGCGTGGCAAAAGGAGCGGATTAACCGGGGCGACCTGGACTCCGAAATGGACTATTGGAGGCAGCAGCTAGGCGGCTCGCTGCCGTCTATGGATATGCCCGGCGACCGCCCCAGGCCGCCTGTGCCGAGCTATTGCGGCGCGGCCTGGAGGTTCGAGCTGAGTCCGGCGGTCGGTCATGGCGTCAAAGCGTTGAGCCAGTCCAGCGGCGTCACCGTATACATGGCGCTGCTGGCCGCGTGGCAGGTGTTGCTCGGACGTTACTGTGCCCAGGATAAAGTGGCCGTCGGCAGCGTCGCCGCCAACCGGGGGCGCGCCGAGTTGGAAAGCATCGTCGGCCTGATGGTTAACACGCTGATCATCAAGGGCGACCTGACGGGAAATCCGACTTTCAGGCAAATGCTGGCGAGGGTAAAAGAGGCGGCGGTCGGCGCCTACAAGCATCAGGAGCTGCCTTATGAAAAGCTGGTGGCCGAGCTGGCCGTCGGCCGCGACGTCAGCCGCAGGCCGCTGGTCGAAGTGATGTTTGTCATGGAGCAAGGGTTGACGGCGCAGGCAGGGTTAAGCGGCCTGACCGTCAGCGAAGAAAAGATCGACATGGGGACCGCCAAGTACGACCTGATGATGGTCATACAAGAGAGCGGCGGGCGATTCACCGGCCACATCCATTACAGCACAGACCTGTTCGACGAGCCGAAAATCAGGCGCATGGCCGAGGCTTATCAACGGCTGCTGGCGGCGGCGCTCGCCGACCCTGATCGCCGGTTGAGTGAACTGCCCGTGCTGACTGAGGCTGAGCAGCGCAGGCTGCTGACCGAGTGGAACGACACCGACCTGGCTTACCCGGCTGACCAGAACCTGTCGCAGATGTTTGAAGGGCAGGCGGCGAGAACGCCCGAAGCCATTGCGGTCGTCTATGGCGACGAGCAACTCACCTACCGCGATTTGAACCGCCGGGCTAACCTTCTGGCCGGCGACCTGCGGCGGCTCGGGGTCAAGCCGGGGGCGCTGGTCGGCCTGTGCGTTGAACGCTCGCCGAAGATGTGCATCGGCGTGCTTGCCACACTGAAAGCCGGCGGCGCTTATCTGCCCCTGGACCCGAGCTATCCGACCGAGCGCTTGCATTTTATGCTGACAGAGGCGGGCGCGCCCGTCTTACTGACCGAGGCCCATCTGCTTGAGCGTTTGCCCGATAGCGGCGCGACCGTCGTCTGCCTGGAGGCGGAACAAGAGGCCGCCAACGGCCAGTGCGACGCCGGTCCCATCAATCCGGCCACGGCTGATGACCTGGCTTACGTGATCTACACATCGGGCTCGACCGGAAGGCCGAAGGGAGTGAGCTTATCGCAGGGCGTCCTGGCTAACCTGATCCGATGGCACACGGGCGAGTTATCGCCAAAGGCGAGGACCTTACAGTTCGCGTCGCCGAGCTTCGACGTCAGCTTTTACGAGATGTTTGCCACCTGGGTGTCGGGCGGGACCTTGTTTATCGCCCCTGAGGCGTTCCGCCAGGACATCCCGCGACTGGCCGGCTTTCTGGCCAGCCACGAAATTGAGAAAATGGTCCTGCCGGTGGTCGTGCTGCAACAGCTTGCCGAAGAACACCGCTATCGGAAACAATTGTTCAGATGCCTGAGGGAAGTCATCACGACCGGCGAGCAGTTGCAAATCACCCAGCCCGTCGTCGCCTTCTTTGAAGACTTTAGTTCGTGCACGCTACATAACCACTATGGCCCGTCCGAAAGCCATGTGGTGACGGCGCTGTCGCTGCAAGGCGCGCCCGACTCGTGGGCGGCACGCCCTTGCATCGGCAGGCCCATAGCCAATGCCCGTATGTATCTGCTGGACCAACTGCTCGGCCCTGTACCCACGGGCGCGCTCGGAGAGCTTTATATCGGTGGCATCGCCCTGGCGCGGGGATACCTGAATCGCCCGGACTTCACGGCGGAGCGTTTCGTGCCGGACCCCTACAGCCCGCGGCCTGGCGGGCGCTTGTACAAGACAGGCGACTTGGCGCGTTACCTGGAAGATGGGAATATCGAATTTATCGGTCGCGCCGACCACCAGGTGAAGATTCGCGGGTTTCGAGTAGAGATGGGCGAGATAGAGGCCATACTGGCTTGCCACCCGGCGGTGCGCGAGGCGGTGGTGGTTACCAGAGAAGGCAGCCCCGGCCAGCGACGCCTGCTGGCCTACGTCGCCGCCGACCCGCAGCACCGGCTCACCGCCGAGAGCTTGCGCGCCCACTTAGAAGAAAGGCTGCCTGACTATATGCTCCCTTCGGCATACTTAGTCATGGACAGGTTGCCGCTGACGGCGAATGGCAAGGTTGACCGGGCGGCGCTCGCCTTGAGTGGTGGGCCGGCTGTCGAGACGACAGAGGAATTTGTTCCGGCGCGTACACCAGCCGAGGAACTGGTGGCAAGGATATGGGAAGATGTCCTGTGTATTGACAAGGTGGGTATCAACAGCGACTTCTTTACTCTCGGCGGCCATTCGTTGCTGGCTAGCCAGGTCGTCTTGCAACTGCGCGAGATTTTCCGGGTTGAGGTTCCGGTTCGCGCCCTGTTCGACGCGCCGACGGTTAGCGGCGTCGTCAAAGTCTTGTCGGATCTCTGGGGAGGAAGTGAGATTGTCGAGGAGATCGCCTGGACCTTCTTACAGGTCGAGCAACTGTCTGACCGGGACACGAACGCGATTCTGGAGCAGCGGGATTCGGGTTGTTTAACGCAGCCTCTGAATTCGCCGAGCTAAGCCGGCGATTGATTCGCTAATCGAAGTAATAACGGACCACTCTCCCTCGCCCATTTGTTGATGGTCTGAAATCAGATGCCCCGCTGATTTGGTTGATGAAAGACTCTTCTAAAAGCAAGATACAACCGTTCTCGGTTGAAAAACAGCGGCTGTTTGAACAATTGCTCAGGGACAGTGGGATCGCCCTGCCTCCCCGGCTGCCGATTCCGAACCGGAGCGCGGCTGAACCCTGCCGGCTGACGCCGGCGCAGGAGCGCCTCTGGAAAGCCTGGCATGCTGACCCGCGCCGCATCGGCCAGAATGAAGTGGTAAGGCTTCGCCTCTCAGGGTCTCTCAATGTCACGGCCCTGGACGAGGCCCTCAACAGCCTGGTCAGGCGGCATGAACTTCTGCGCACGAGGTTTGTCGAGAGCGACGGCCTTCTAGTTCAGCAGGCCGCGGCGTCTGTGAACCTGGAAGTCAGCCTCGCCGATTTAAGCCGCCTGCCGGCCTCCGCGCAGGTCACTAACTGCGAGCGGCTGTGCGGCGAGCAGGCCGACATGGTCTTTGCCCTTGAGCGACTGCCGCTGTTCAGCAGCCGCCTCATCGCGTTGAGCTCGCATGAGCAATTGTTGATGCTGACCCTGCATCAGATCATCTGCGACGACTGGTCGAAGAAGATCCTGGTGGATGAACTGAGCCGATCATACGAATCGATCACGGCGGGGGTCCCTTGCAGCTTGAACGAACTGGAGGTCGGCTACGGCGATTTTGCGATGTGGCAGAGGAGCCGCTTCGAGGCCGGCGACTTCGATCTGGACCTTGAGTATTGGCGGCAACAACCGGCAGGGGGATTGCCGCACGGGCGCTTGAGCGCGCGCGGCGGTCGAGAGGCGGTGAGCGGGTCAGTAAAGCGGCATAAAGTGAACCTCGGCGAGGCGGCGAGCCGGCATGTTCGACGGACGGGCCGCCGCGAGGGCCTGACTCCCTACATGATCCTCCTCACCGGCTGGCAGGT
This sequence comes from Blastocatellia bacterium, assembly GCA_035275065.1. Classification (NCBI taxonomy): domain Bacteria; kingdom Pseudomonadati; phylum Acidobacteriota; class Blastocatellia; species Blastocatellia bacterium. The sequence goes on along the minus strand of DATENM010000129.1, from coordinate 50,526 downwards.
GCTGCTCAGCCGCTACAGCGGGCAGGAAGAGGTGGCCGTCGGCACGATGGTCGCGAACCGCAACCGCACCGAACTGCGATCCCTGGTCGGGCCGCTCTCCAACCTCCTGCTGATCAAGCTCGACCTGAGCGGCAATCCCAGCTTTCGCGTCATATTTCGCAGGCTGAAGGAGAGCCTGATCGAAGCCTTTGAGCACCAGGAAATCCCCCGCGAATGGGTTGTCGCCGACCCCGCGGTGGATTGCCCCCTCGATGTGACCTTCGCTATGGAAGATGCCGAAGCATTGACGTACCAGGCCGGCGACCTGAAGATCCTCGAAGAAGAGCCGGAGACCGGCGCATGTCATGGCCATCTGGCCCTTGTCCTGAGAGAAACGGAGCGGGTCATCGAAGGCAGGATCGAATACGACAGCGGCTTATTCGACCAAGAGGAGATAACTCAGATGGCCGCCGGCTACCAGAAGCTCATCGAGGTGATGCTTGCAGACCTCGACTGTCGGATTATGAATATGCCGCCACTGGCCGTTTGACACGCGCCAGCCGGACGACGCCCGTCCCTGACGTGAAGAGCGGCGGCGCAGCGCCCAACCATGTCGGTGTAGGTTTTATGACATTCTTCAATAGGACAGAAGGATCGGTTTCCCACGCCTGGATTAGCTTCCCGAAGCCAAACCCGGCCGCCGCGCTGCGCTTGTTCTGCTTCCCCTACGCGGGCGGAGGAAGTAACGTATATTACAGATGGGCGAGCCGCTTGCCTGATCAGGTCGAACTATGTCTGGTGCATCTGCCCGGGCGGGAGCGCCGCCTCCAGGAGACGCCCTTTGACCGCTTGTCGCAGTTGGTGCAGGCGCTTGAGCGTCCATTGCTCCCTTATTTAGATCGCCCCGCCGCCTTCTGGGGGCACAGCATGGGCGGGTTGATCTGTTTTGAACTTGCCCGACACCTCCGCAGGGCTTATGGCCTGCGACCGGCCCAGTTGTTCATCTCGGCGGCGGGCGCGCCGCGTCGCCTGCGCTGGCCTGACTCGGTACAGAATCAGCAGCCGCTTCAGTTTCTCGACGAGGTGCAACGTCTCAACCAGATGAGCCGGTTGACGCCGGACATGGCGGCGCTCGTGCAATTAATGCTGCCGGCGCTAAAGGCCGACCTGGCGCTGTGTGCGAGCTATTGCTATGAGCCAGAGCCGCCGCTGGATTGTGCGATCAGCGCCTTCGGCGGACTTGACGACCAGCAAGTGACGGGCGAAGACCTGGACGCATGGCGGGAAGAGACGACCGGGCGATTCGCGCTGCGCCTGTTCGGCGGCGACCACTTCTTTATTCACAGCGCCGAAACCGAGGTCTTGAAGGCGCTGTCTGAAGAACTCATGCGGCTGGCACAGCCCCTCTGAGCCATTGCTCAAGGCTCATACCCGATGCGCCGCAGCAGGTCGATGAAGCGCGCGTCGCCGCGAAACGGGTAAAAGACCGGTTGAACGTCGAGAAAGACGAGCTTGTTGGAACGCTCCTCGTAAGCCTTTTCAAGCCAGTCGAACATCTCGTCGGCCTCACCGAGGCCGGCGCAAACGACCGCCATAGAGAAGGGCGAAATATACTCCTGGCCGGACAGCCGCTTCAGCTTATTGAGGACGTCGAGAGCCTGCTGCCGCCGGTTTGACAAGCCGTAAACATGACCCAGGTATGGCAGGACCGATTTTTCTTCCCACATCGCCAGCCCCTGCTCGTAACTCTCGATGGCCTGCTCATAGCTCCCCAATCGCGTGTAGACATCGGCCAGCGCCACACGGGTCAGGCCGAAGGACGGGTCTTCCTCCAGCGCTTCGTGGTACTGCCTGATGGCCTGCTCGTATTGGCCGGAGTAGTAGTAGGGGAAGCCGATTGTGGTCTTGATGAGCGGGGAAACCGGGTCGATTTCCTGCGCCCTGTGCATACTCGCCAGAGCTTCGTCGAAGCGGCTCATGGCGATCAGGTACAGGCCGTATGACTGGTGCGCGGCGGCGTAATTCGGGTTGGCTTGGATGGCGCGCTTAAATTCTTCTTCGGCACCCGCCCAGTCCCAGTCATAAAAGAATAGGGCAGCCGCCAGCGGCAAGCGCGCCTCGGCCAGTTGGTCGTCGAGCTGCAACGCTTTTCTGGCCTTGGTTTTGACTTTCGTCATTGCCTCGTAAGAGCGCATGTGCCCATAGAAGCACATGGAAATATAAGTGTCGGCGATGCCGGCATAAGGCAAGGCGTAATCAGGCTCTAGTTTGATGGCATGCTCGAACAGGGCGATCCCTTTGTTGAATCCCTCTTTCGTCCACTTGCTCCAAAGATAGCGGCCCTTGAGGTAGTAGCGATAAGCTTCCGAATTCTTGGTGTGGTGCTTGGTCAGCCGCACCCGTTGGGCGCTGGTCAGCTTAAGGGTCAGGGCTTCGACAACCAACCCCGATATGATGTCCTGAATGGCGAAGATGTCGGTGACCTTCTCGTCAAACTTGCCCGCCCACAGGGGCGCGCCGTCTTCTGTGTTGACCAGTTGGACTGTGACACGAATGCGGTCGCCGAAACGCTGGATGATGCCGTCCAGAAGTAACTGGACCTTCAACTCGCTGCCGGCGGCGCAGAGGTCAACATCCGGCCGGTCGTATTTCAAAATGGCGCTGCTCGGGCGGACGGTGACCTCTTCAATGTTGCTCAAACGGGTGATCAGGGCGTCGGCCATGCCGATGCCGAAATACTCGCTGCCGGTGTCGCTGGTCAGCACCTTGAAGGGCAGGACGGCGACAGACTTGGCCGTCCGGCTGCCGTTTCGGGCTTCGGTCACCTGTCCGCCGGGACTCGGCGCGACCTCTTCGACCTCGGCGACAAAGCGGTAGCCGTACTTCGGCACGGTCTCGATGTAACGCGTCCCGAGCGGGGTTTCGCCCAGAACCTTTCTGAGGATGAATACATTCTGTGCCAGCGTGGCCTCTTCGACAAAGCTGTCGGGCCAGATGCTCTTCATCATCTCTTCTTTTTGAAGAACGCGGCCATTGTGTTGAACTAGCAGCGCGAGCGTTTCAAAAGCTTTATGAGTGAGCGGCACGACTCCACCGTCGCGCGTCAGCAGGCGCTGTCCGGTGTCGAGGGTGAACGGGCCGAATCGGTAGATCTGTTTTATGTAGATAAACTCAATCGCCGCCTTTACCATAGATACTCCTGGCATAGCTAAATCGAGAATTGAGAAATTTAAACCGGACGCAGAAGATGGACACGCCTGAGGTTATCAATAAGTTAAATCAGGGGGGATACTCAGTAGTGATGGGCCTACCGCTCTGTCGATGCCAGGATTAAAGCCAGTGGAGACGTCTCCAAGCGTAACTGCCTTCAAGCCGGACGACGCCAGATCAGTCCCAACCTTCACTGGCCCTGATCAATTCGGAAGCAGCGTATCATGCCAGACATTCCGGCTGTATCGCCGCCCGCGAGTTCGATCCTTACCCCTCTCAAGCGTATACCGAATCGCATTTTACAGTAAACCCACAGACGCTACAAGAGCATTTCAGGATTGAGATGGGCCGTAAGCTGCACAGCGACTACTTGTTAAAAAATCACAACAACTTCGCGGCCAGATCGGTCGCCGGAGGTCAGAACGCGCGCGCCTATGAAACGACTAGACCGCTACGATCTCACTGCCCTTGAGCAACTCTGCTCGCAAGCGACCGACCGCAGGACGCGCCAGCGCCTGAAGTCTATCTACTTACGCGGCCAGGGGATGGCCCCGACCGAAATCGCCCGCATTCTGGGCCGCTCGCCAAAAACCGTACGCACTTGGATCAAACAATTCAACCTTGCCGGGCCTGAAGCGCTAAAGTACAAGCATACGGGCGGACGCACCGCAAAGTTGAACCCTGAGCAGGAGGCGGCGCTGCTGACTGCCATCAAAGAAGGCCGCCCGGATGGCCGCCGCTGGACGCTGAAGGCCCTGGCTGAAAAGGTCCTTGCAGAGTACGGCGTCCGCCTGTCGCAGCAGCAAATCTCCGCGCGCCTCCGGCGGCACGGACTCAGCCGATTTCTCTCGAAATCGGCGCGAAAGCAAAATGCCGCAGGCCACGCGAGCGGGCCCGACCCTGCCCGGCGTCGCGATAAAGACGCATGAAGAAGGTTTAAAAAACTTTGAATGGAAATTGATGTAGGCTTCAAGACTTCCGACTCGCGATTGGCTATTTTCTCTTTGGCGGCAGAGTGATCGTAAAGGTCGGCTCATTGCCGCTGGACCAGGCCCTTCAGTCGCGGCTGCGGGCGGACGCCCAGGCCGTATCGCCCGGTCAGCATCCATACATAGCCCTTTAAGGCAGGCACACAAGACGGTGCAACATGCGGTAGCCTGTTCACCTTTGATAGGGCTGAAACGCGAAACGCAAAGCGGCACGCGAGGCGGTGCAACATGCGGTAGCCTGTCGCCGGCTGGCCCTCAACTTCCTTTCGCACACCAATGATGACCAGGCGCGCAACGGCTTCGCCGAGGCCGTCGCCGACCGCCGGCCCATTGAGTCCTGACTCGGCGCGCGCCTGGAGCCCCGGCGTCGCGCTTGATTGCGCGGGGCGCAGTTCCCACGCGGACCCAGATTCCCTGACCATCTTATGGCAAGAATGGTATTCATCCCGTTCCCCGAAACCGGGCACCTGTACGCCAGCTTTAAGCTGGCCCGGCAATTAAAGGCGCTCGGCCACGAGGTCACCTATCTGGGAATCTCGGATTTTGAAGCGCCCGTGCGGCTTCAGCAGTTCCAATTCCAACCGCTGTTTCCTGACACCATCGCGAAAGGGTTCATCAGTCAGCACGTCGCCAGCCGCGAGGTCGAACCTTTTGCGGCCATCCTAACCGCCGCCCAGCGAGGGCGGCAGGCCGCTGACCTGATGGCGGAATTGGCGCAGACTGTAACCAGCCTGCGGCCAAACGTACTGGTCATCGACTTGCTGCTTTCGATGGTGGCCTTGCTGTCCAAGCAGCTCAAGCTCGCCAGCGTCTTTCTGAACACGCAGTTTTACGACCCGTGGGAAGACGCGCGCAAAGCCGCAGACTACCGGCGGCTTCTGGACGTCCCGGAACTGATTTTGTGTCCGCAGGAATTCGACTTCCCGCGCGCCCGCATGCGAGACAACTGCCATTATGTCGAGGCTTCCATTGACCAGCAGCGGCGGGACGTCGCTTTCCCCTGGGAGCGGCTCGACCTCCACAGGCCGGTGATCTACTGCTCGCTGGGCAGCCAGAGCCATTTGATCACCGGCGGTCGGAAGGTCTTACAGACCGTCATCGACGCCATCTCGGCGCGCCAGGACTGGCAGTTGGTTCTGACCACTGGCGCGCACTTGAACCCCGAAGACTTCGGTGATGTCGCGCCCAACATCATCCTTGTCAATCGCGCGCCGCAGCTAGAGGTCTTACAGAAAACCACGCTGATGATCACACACGGCGGGTTTAACACGGTCAAGGAGTGCATCTTCTATGGCGTTCCCATGCTGGTATTCCCGCTGATTCGCGACCACCCGGCGGTCGCCGCTCGCGTCGTCCATCATGGACTCGGGCTGCGGGGAAACATCAATCAGATATCGGTCGAGATGATCCATTCGATGATCGACGAGATCGCACGCACCCCCTCTTTCCAGACGCGGTGCAGGCAAATGGGAGAATGCTTCAAGCAACGTGAAGCGGCAGCCGATGCCGTCCGCCTGGTACTCTCCCAGCTACGCCCTGAAGCGGCCGGGCCGGCGAACGAGGCCGCCGCGGCCTTCTCGCCGAAGCGGCGCACCGCAAACTGACGGTGATGCAGAAACGAAGGCCGCCCATCGTCTGCCCATTCAGAGAACCTTTATGACGACAGCAAGAGAGGAGATCGAGCGCCGCCGCGGCCGCCTCGCCATGCGGCGGGCCAGCCTGCCATCGGAAAAACAGGCGGCGCTATTGGGCCGGTTGCAAGTCGCCGCGCCGGAGGATTCCCGCCCCGGCAGTATCCCCCCGCGCCCGCCCGATCAGCCGATACCGCTCTCGTTTGCGCAGGAGCGGCTGTGGATATGGGATCAGTTAAATCCCGGCAGCGTGACTTACAACATATCGCTGGCCGGGCAGATCAGCGGGCGGCTCAACGTGTCGGCGATGAGCCAGGCGCTTAACGAGGTTATCAGGCGGCACGAATCCCTGCGCACCAACTTTGTAAGCGAGGATGGTCAAGCCGTCCAGGTGATTGCCGCCGCACGACAGCAGCCGCTGCCGACCGTTGATCTCGAAGGATTGAGCGAGCCTGAGCAGGAGGCCGTCACTCGCCGGCTGGCCGCAGAAGAGGCCCGTCGGCCCTACGATTTGGCCGAAGATTCGCTCTTGCGGGTCAGCTTGATTAAGAATAAGCGATGCTATGCGGTGTTGCGGACGATGCACCACATCGTCTCTGACCTGTGGTCGGGCGAGATATTTATGCGGGAACTGGGAATGCTCTACCAGACCTATGGCACGGGCATGCCGTCGCCGATGGCCGACTTGCCAATACAGTTTGCCGACTACAGTCATTGGCAGCGGCAGTGGTTACAGGGCGACGTGCTGGCCGGCGAGCTCGCCTACTGGAAACAACAACTGGAGGGCATCCAAGCCCTGGATTTGCCGACCGACCGGCGGCGCTCAGACAGGCGCACCTACCGGGCGGCTACTGAAGGGCTGACGCTGTCGGCGGAACTGACCGAAGGGCTCCGCGCCCTGAGCCAGCGCGAGGGGGTGACGCTGTTCGTCGTCCTTCTGGCGGCGCTCAAGGTCCTGCTCTGCCGCCACAGTGGGCAGCAAGATATCGCCGTCGGCACGGTGTTAGCGGGCCGCAGCCGCATCGAGACGGAGCCGCTGATCGGCTTCTTCCTGAACACGGTGGTGATGCGGTCGAAGCTTCCCAGCGACATGACGATCCGCGAGGCCATAGGCCATGTGCGCGAGGTCTTTCTGGGAGCGCAGGCGCATCAGGATTTGCCTTTCGAGCGACTGATTGAGGAGTTGAAGCCTGAGCGTAGCCTGAGCTACGCGCCGCTGTTCCAGGTCATGTTCTCGATGTCGAGCGCCCCGCCCGCCGCCGACCAGAAGAAGTCCTCGCCCTTTGCGGAATTGCGCTTCAGCGGCCTCGCCGGCAAGCAGCAGGCGAAGTTTGATGAGGCCAAGTTCGACCTGACCGTGACGATGGCCGAGATGCCGGACCGGATCGGCGTGTCGTTCGAATACAACACCGACCTGTTCGACGCCACGACCGTCCAGCGCATGGTCAGGCACTACGCGACCTTGTTGACGCAGGCGGTCGCCGACCCCGACCTGCCATTGGTCGCCGTCGAGGTGTTATCCGCAGCGGAGAAGCACCGGCTGTTGATCGAATGGAATCAGGCCGTGGGCGTTTACCGGCGAGACCGTTGCTTGAGTGAAGTATTCGAGGCGCAGGTGGCGCAGACGCCCGAGGCGATTGCCATCGAAGATGACGAGCGGCAGTTGACCTATGGCGAGCTGAACCGGCGGGCCAATCAACTGGCGAACTACCTGCGCGGGTTCCAGGCGGGGGCCGAGAGCTTTGTCGGCATTTGTATGCCGCGCTCGGTCGATCTAGTGGTCGCCATCCTCGGCACCTTGAAAGCGGGCGCGGCCTTTATCCCTATGGACCCTTCGCAGCCTGACCAGCGGCTGCGCTTCCTGATTGAAGATTCCGGCGCGGCCCTCGTCCTAAGCTTGCGGCGGCTGGCCGGACGAATCCCCGCCGAACGTGCGCAGGCCATCTGCCTGGACACCGATTGGCAATTGATCTCCGAAGCGCCTTCATCGAACCTCGATTCGCCGGCTGGGGGTGACAATGCGGCCTATGTGATCTACACGTCGGGCTCGACGGGGACGCCCAAAGGTGTCGTCGCGTCGCACACGGCGACGCTGAACCGGCTGGAATGGATGTGGGCCGAACACCCGTTTCAGCCAGGCGACATCTGCTGCCAGAAGACGATCATTAGCTTTGTCGATTCAATCTTTGAAACCCTGGGGCCGCTTCTTCAGGGGGTGCGGCTGAGTATCATCCCCGAAGAAGCGGTCAAGGACCCGACGCGGCTGATTCGCAATCTGGGCAGCCGGCAAGTGACGCACATCGTCCTGGTGCCTTCTTTGTTGCGGATGCTTTTTGAAAGCGGCCAGGAGCTTGCAACGCAGATTCCTGCCCTCAGGTTCTGGGTGACCAGCGGCGAATACTTCAGCCCCGATCTGGCCGAAGCCTTCCAGCACCGGCTGCCACGAAGAGAGCTATTGAACTCGTATGGGGCGTCGGAAGTTGCTGCTGATGTCACCTACTTCAATCTCAAGACATGGCGCGGCGGCACCTCGCCCGTGGCGATAGGCCATCCCATCTCGAGCACGAGCGTCTACCTGCTGGACCGCAACGCCAACCCCTGCCCTCTCGGCGCGCACGGCGAGCTCTACGTCGGCGGGCTAGCGCCGGCCAGAGGCTACCTGGGTAAGCCCGACCTGACGGCAGACCGCTTTGTCCCGGACCACCTGGGCGGCGTTGCCGGCGGCAGGCTTTACCGAACCGGGGACATCGCGCGCTGCTTGCCGGATGGCGGAATCGAATACCTCGGCCGCCGCGATTTTCAGGTCAAGATACGCGGCTTCCGTATCGAGCTCGGCGAGATCGAAACCGCCTTGAGCCAACACCCTGATGTTGAGCAGGCGGTGGTGATTGCCGGCGACAGCCAGCTCGGCGACCCAAGGTTAAGGGCCTACGTCGTCGCCAGGCCAGGCGTCGCGCTGGCCGACAAGCCGTTGATCAGCTATTTGAAGGAGCGGTTGCCCGACTACATGGTTCCTGCCGGCCTGGTGATCGTCGAGCGCCTGCCGTTGACGCCAAACGGCAAGGTGGATCGCATCGCCCTGGCGAAAATGGCCCCTGCCGCTACCGCCGCGCCGGGGCAAGAGACGGCCCCCCGCACCCTGCTGGAGATGCAACTCATGCAGATGTGGGAAAAAGTGCTCGGGGTCGCATCTGTAGGGGTCAGGGATAATTTCTTCAGCCTCGGCGGCACGTCGATGTCGGCGGTCAGGCTGGCTTCCCAGATCGAAAAGCAATTCGGCCAGCGGTTGACCCTCAACGTCCTGATGCAGGAGGGGAATATCGCCAACCTGGCGAAGCTGTTGCAGGAGAAGGTGACACCGCGCCGTTATTCGCCACTCGTGGCACTCCACCGCGAGGGGAGCCGCCCGCCGCTATTCTTCGTCCACGCCATCGGCGGCGAGGTCTTGGAGTATTACCAGCTCGCCCGGCTGCTCGGCGACGACCAGCCTTTCTACGCGCTGCAAGCCCCTCTCGGGGCCGCGCCGGTTGACGACAACCGGTCCCTGGAAGAAGTGGCGACTCGGTACCTCGACGCCATCCGCGAAGTTCAACCCGCGGGGCCTTACTGGCTGGGGGGATTCTCCTGGGGCGGCGCCGTGGCCTTTGAAATGGCCCAACAACTGACCCGCCAAAATCAGCCGGTCGGCTTGCTGGCTCTCGTCGACTCGGTCGCGCCGTGGTCGGCTCGCGTGAAGCCGCGCCATGAGGACGAGGCCGTCTTCCTGTTAAAGGCTTTGCAGGCTCTGGCCCCGGCCGAGGAACGGGACCTCTTTGTCCGCGAAGAAGGGCTGGCGTCGCTCAATCGTGTCGAACTCTACAGCCACGCGCTGGAGCGCTTGCAGCGCTGGGGGCTTATCGCCGAGGGGCTTGAGCGGGAGAGCGGCCTGGCTTATCTGAGCAACTATGTGAAGGGCTATATGTCGCGCATCAAGGCGTTCGGCGAGTACGAGGCGAAGGTCTATCCCGGCAAGATCACCTTGTTTCAGGTCGAGTCGGAGACGGATAGGGAGGCCGCCTGGAGCCGCCTTTCCAGTGAGCCGCTGAGCCTGCGCGAGATCGCCGGCCCGCACTGGACGGTTATGCGAGAGCCGCAGGTGCGCGTGCTCGCCCAACAGATGAGAGACTGTCTTGAAGAGGCCGCCGCACTCCTGCCGGCCGCAGAAACGACCTAGACGATCACCGCCGCACGGGTGCCGCCTTGCCGCCCCACCGGGCAGAAACGAGGGACTTCGTTATGAGAATGAATTTGGCCGACGGGCCTATCGACGTCTTTACGATCAACCCGCGCACCACGGACCAGGTGCTGTATTGGCGAGATATTCAAACCGTCACGCGCCTGAGCCAGAAGTTCGATTGCACGGGCGTATTGATCTTCACGGGCAATGATGTCTATGTAGACCCCTGGCTCGTCGCCCATCAGTTACTTAACGAAACCGAGACGCTGTGCCCGCTGATTGCGGTCAACCCGGTCTACATGCATCCGTTTACCGCCGCCAAGATGATCTCGTCGTTTGCCTACCTTTATAAAAGGAAGGTCTATTTAAATCTGGTGACGGGCACGGCCCTGTCTTACCTGGAAGCCCTCGGCGACGGGCTGTCGCACGACGAGCGTTACGAGCGGCTTCAGGAGTACGTGCAGATTGTAAGCCTGCTATTAAGCGGCCCCGGCCTGGTGAACTTCTCCGGCAAATATTACCAGGTTTCCAACCTGTTTTTGCTGCCCAGCGTCCCCGCAGAGTTGTTCCCCGGATTCCTGATCGCCGGGCAGTCGGAAGCCGCGCAGCGGATCTGTGCGGAGGTCGGCGGCACGGGGATGCAGATGCTCAAGCCGCAACTTGAACAAGCCGTCACCAGTCAACGCGGCATCCACTTCGGCATCGTGACGCGTGGTAAAGAGTCGGAGGCATGGGAGGCGGCAAAGCGCCTCTACCCGGAGGATGAGGAGGGCCGCGAGGTTCTCGACTTCTCCATGGGCAACACCGATTCGGTCTGGAAGCGGGACCTGAAGGGCATCTCGGACGACCCGCGGTCGCTGCCGCCGAATTACTGGCTGACGCCTTTTCGCAACCTCAAGGCCGACTGTCCGACCGTCGTCGGCGATTACGAGTACGTCGCCGGCCTCCTGGTCCGCCTCATAGAGCGCGGCATACGCACGTTCATCCTGGAGATCGCGCCGCAGGAGCAGGAGTTCTACCACATCAACGTCGCTTTCGAGATGGCGGCCAAACGCATCTTTTCCGGCGACGGCGCTCTTGCGGCGCGTCCGCGGGAGGCGGTCGAGCCGGACGCCTTCGCCGGCTGAACGGCAGTCTCTAGCGGAGCGGCGCGCCCTGGGTGGCCCGCCTTTTCTGCGCTTCAACCCTCCTTGAGTCATGGCGGCGCGCCGCCGCGCCAGACCGTAAAGGGCTTAATTGATGAAAGTCATCCGCGATCTATTCCGAGTCTTCCCGGTCCTGTTCCACTGGTCTCGCCAGGTTAACGGGTCGCGGCGGACCGTGGTTCTGATCATCGCCTCCGGCGTATTGGCCGGGCTTGGCAATACGGCGCTGATCGGCGTCATCAACGCCATCCTGCTGGGCGCGCCGGGCTCGCGCATGCGGCTGCTGGCGATGTTCGTCGGGCTGTGCCTCTTCATCCCTGCGAGCGCCTACATCTCGCAGGTCCTGCTGGTCCGCCTGACGGCCAGGGCGGCCTACGACATCAGACGGCGATTGTGCCGGCAGATGCTTTCAGCGCCCTTCCGGGTGCTCGAAGAACTCGGAACGCACCGCCTGTTCGCCACGCTCACCGACGACATATCGGCGGTGACGACGACCATCTCCAGCCTGCCGGTCCTGCTGGCCCAACTGGCGATCATCGCCGGCTGCCTGGCCTACCTGGGCTGGCTCTCGCGCCCGCTTCTGCTGTCGGTGATCATTTACATGGCGGTCGGCATTCTCAGCTATCAGGTCCCCTTTGCAAAGGCGCTGACTCATTTCCGGGCCTTGCGCGAGGAGTGGGACGCGCTGTTCAAGTCGCTGCGCGCGCTGACGGATGGGAGCAAGGAATTGAAGCTCCATGGCGCGCGCCGCCGGGCCTTCTTCGCCCAGCAGCTCGACCCCGACATGGAGGCGATTCGCCGGCTCAGCGTCAGCGGCAGCTCTTACAGTTTCGCCGCCGCCAATTTGGGGCAAGTCCTGTTCTTCATCTTCATCGGGCTGGTCTTGTTCGTCTCGCCGATCTTCTTCAGTGTAGACCGCCATGTGCTGACCGGCTACGCGCTGACGATTCTCTATATGAATGGACCGCTGGCGGCGGTCCTGAACACGCTGCCTAACCTGGGGCGGGCGCAGGTGGCCTTCCGAAAAATCGAGGCGCTCGGCCTCTCACTGGGGAACCAATCGTCGGAACCCGAAGCCGCGCCACTGTCCGGGCCGGCACCGCCCTGGAGGCGGCTTGACCTGATCGGCATCACGCATCAGTACAAGTCCGATCAAGGGGCACACAGCTTCACCGTCGGCCCGCTCGACCTATCCTTCCGCCCCGGCGAGCTAATCTTCCTGATCGGCGGCAATGGCAGCGGCAAGACGACGCTGGCGAAGCTGCTCGCCGGTCTTTACGCCCCGGAGTCGGGAGAGATTCGGCTGGACGGGGCCCCGGTGGCGAACCACAACCGCGACCAGTACCGCCAGAATTTTACCGCCATCTTTTCCGATTACTTTCTATTTGATCGCCTGCTGGGGATCGATTCGGAGAACCAGAGTGCAAGGGCACAGTACTACCTGACCCGGCTGCAACTGGACCACAAAGTCGAGGTCGCCGACGGGCGGCTCTCTTCGCTCGACCTGTCTTCGGGGCAGCGAAAGCGGTTGGCGCTGCTGACGGCCTACCTTGAAGACCGTTCACTCTACATCTTCGACGAGTGGGCCGCCGACCAGGACCCCGTGTTCAAGCGATTCTTCTATTGCGAAATCCTGCCCGAGCTTAAGGCGGCGGGTAAAACGCTCATCGTCATCAGCCACGATGACCGCTTCTACCATCTCGCCGACCGCATCATTAAGCTGGAGAGCGGCCAACTGGAGTACGACAAACGCCCGGAGCCGTCGGGGCGAATGGAAAGGGAGATGGCTACGCCGACCGCCTAGCCGCCCGCCGCGCCGCGCGCCGAGCCGCACGGCGCGCAAACGACTGATCACGGCTCCATCGCCTGGAGCCACCAGATGAACATCTCAATTACGGAGGTTGAAAAGATGAGCTGGAACGATGCCGACAGAGAAGACACGACCATCTACAAGGTCGTCGTGAATCATGAAGAACAATACTCGATATGGCCGGAGTACAAAGAGAACCCCCTCGGGTGGCGCGACGCCGGAAAGGTCGGGCCGAAAGCCGACTGCCTGGCCTATATCAAAGAAGTGTGGACCGACATGAGGCCGCTCAGCCTGCGCAAAAAGATGGAGGAGATGGCTAAGAATCCGCCGCCGCCCGCCGCGCCCGCGCCCGCCGCGCCTGAGGAGAAGAGCCTGGTCGAGCGCCTTTGCGAAGCCGACCACCCGGTCGAAGCCGGCCTGCGCCCCGAAAGGACGGTGAAGCTGTTTAAGGAGGCCATTGACCGAAATTACGTTCACATCAAGTTCACCGACACGAGGGGGGGCACGGAACTCGGCGTCAGGTTGGACCGTGAGGCTTGCGATTTCAGCCGGGCCGATTTCGACCAAGGCAGCGGCCCCGTCCACCTCGAAGGTGGTCTTTCGCTCGATTACGTTAAGGTCAGGTGCATTGCCGACATCGACTTGAGCACCCTGGCAGGCACCGGACACCTCGCAAGGGTGGAGGCCGGTGCCGGAGATTGAGCCGGCGGCGCACGTCGCGTGCGACCTGCCATTGCCGGGAATCTGGCCGGCGCGGGCGTCGGCCTGCCCGAGCCAATCGCCGGCAGAAGAACACAGACCAGTCGCCTGAAGACGGATTTGTTGTTAAGGAGGGAGTATGCAAGATTTGGGATTAATCGAGGCGGTCAAGGCCGGCGACCTCGCCGAAGTGGACAGGCTGATCGGGGCCGGAGCTGACCTGAACCAGCAGGACGAGCAGGGATGGACCCCGCTCAATTTCGCCGCGGGGAAGGGAGACCTGGAGCTGGTCAAGCGGCTGGTCAATGGCGGCGCCGACGTCTTCAAAACCGGGCGTGACCACCGGACGCCCTACATGATCGCCCTGGCCGCCGGTCGGCTGTCGGTGGTCAAGTTCCTCAGAGAGGTTGAAGACAGCTACCCCGGGGAGAAGCCCGCCCGCCCGCCGCGCCAATACTGTAAGGCTTATCACCTGGGAGATCTCAGGCAGTACCCGGCCTGGAGCGAAGGGCGGATCAACTGGAAGCAGAAGCCTAACGGCCAGGGCAGCGAAGCCGCCTTTGACGAGGAAAGCGTTGTTTTCATTCACCAGGATTTCACGGTTACCGAGTCGATGTGGCACAACGAGAACGTCATCTTCAATCAGGTCACCCCGGACTGGGAAGCGTTTTGTGTCGGCACCCTGCAATTCAGGGTGCCGGACGATATTGACCTGATCGCCACTGCCGAAGCCCACGGCTGAGCTGACCGCGCCGGCTCGCAAAGCCCGGTTGTTCTGGCCGTGGCGGCGCACGGCGGGCCGAGGTCGCTCGAATCTTCAATTCCAGTTTCAGCGGAGAACCCCATGAAGAAACATCAGCTATGCTTCTGTCTGGCGCTTGGCTTAGCGGCCATAGCGCTGTCCATGCAGTGGGCCTGCGCGCGCTCGGTCGCCATGAGGGCGCAGGCAAAATCCGGCACCCTGGAGGTGGCCGGGCTGCGCGCCGACGTGACCGTCAGGCGCGACGAACGCGGCGTCCCACACGTCGAGGCGGCGAATCAGGATGACCTGTACTTTGCCCAAGGCTATGTGGTGGCTTCTGACCGCCTCTGGCAGATGGATTTGCTGCGCCGCACGGCAGCCGGGGAGCTGGCCGAAATTCTTGGACAGAATGCGCTCGAAGAGGACAAGCGGCGGCGGGCCTTTGGCTTCGCGGCGCTCGCCGAGCAACTGGTCGGGCGATTGTCTCCGCCCGTGCGCGCCTCGCTGGAAGCTTACGCGAACGGGGTGAATGCCTACATCGCTGCGCTGGACAAGGACAGCCTGCCGCTAGAGTTCCGCACGCTTCAATACAAGCCGCGGCCCTGGCGTCCGGCAGACTCGCTGATGATCGGTAAACTGTTTGCTGAGACACTGAGCAGCACCTGGCAGACGGATATGATGCGCGACGCCTTCGCCGGCCTGCCGCCCGAACGCGTGAACGACCTGTTGCCCAGCACCTCGCCGCTCGACCTCATCATGGTCGGCAGCGATAAGGCGGTCAACAAGCGTGTAGCCGTCAATGATCGCCCGCCCGCCCGCCCTGACCGCGCCGCGTCGGCGGAAATGCTCAGCGAGATTTCCGAGATCACCGAAACTCTGAACCGCTCGTTGCAGCGCGTAGGGGTTTACGCGGAGGACTTGGCGGCCAGCAACAACTGGGTGGTGAGTGGACGGCACAGCGTGACCGGCAAGCCGCTTCTGGCTAACGACCCGCACCTGCAACCTTCGGCACCATCCATCTGGTATATGATCGAGTTGAGCGCGCCCGGCCTACACGTCGCCGGGGTCACCGTCGCCGGCAACCCAGGCGTCTTCATCGGCCACAATGACGCCATCGCCTGGGGCATCACCAACGTTGAGGCCGACGTCCAGGATGTCTACCTTGAAAAGTTCGACCCCGACAACCCGCGGCGCTATCAGAGCCCGACGGGGTGGCGCGAGGCCGAAACGCGCTCTGAGGAGATAAAGGTCAGAAAGAGCCCGACCGACCCGGCCGCCGAGCCGGTCGCGGTCGAGGTCGTGGTGACGCGGCACGGGCCGGTCCTGCTCGAAAAAGATGGCGCACGCTATGCGGTGGCTTGGCCGACGCTCGACCCGGCGGCGAACGAGTTTGAGGCCTACTACCAGATCAACCGGGCGCGCAACTGGAACGAATTTCGGACGGCGCTGAGCGGCTATACGGGCTTCCCCCTGAATTTCATCTACGCCGATGTCAACGACCACATCGGTTACTGGGCGGCGGGTCGCTACCCGATCCGGAAGACAGGTCACGGCACCACTCCTTACGATGGGGCGACCGACGCGGGCGATTGGACCGGATACATCCCCTTTGACTCGACGCCGCATGTTTATGACCCGCCATCAGGGATCATCGTCACCGCCAACAATCGTCTGGTGGGCAGCGATTATCCCTACTACATCACCGACAACTGGGCCGCCCCCTACCGTGCCCGCCGTATCTACGAGCTGCTGACGGCCAAAGAGAAGCTGAGCGTCGAAGACTTCCGCGCCATTCAGGGCGATACCTACTCGTATCCGGACGCCGCCTTCGTCGCCGAGCTGGCCAGGATCGGGCAGCCGCTCCAGGAGAGCTCACCTGAATGGCAGGACCTGCTGGGCGCGCTGAAGGGGAGCGACGCGACACTGTCAGCGGATTCGAGCGCGCTCTCAGCCGCCATGCGCGATGCCTTGCTGCGGCGCATCCTCGCCGGCACGCTCGGCGACGAGCTGGCGAAGCGATACGCGTGGTCGGGTTCGGGCACCTTCTTGAATCGCGTCATCACGACGCAACCGCGCGAGTGGCTGCCCAAGGAATTTGACTCCTACCAGGCGCTCTACCTGGCCGTCTACAAGGACGCCCAGGAGTTGATCACGAAGCGGCTCGGCACCAACCGCGCGCAATGGACCTGGGGGCGCTTGGCGCAGGTGCGCTTCCAGCACCCGCTGGCCGGGCTGCCCTCGGTCGGCTCTAAGTTCGCCGTCGAGCCGGTGCCGCAGAACGGCGGCAACTACACAGTCAACCGCGGGGCGCTGGTCTCCATGCGCTTGATCGCCGACCTCAGTAACTGGGATGACACGCGACAGGGCATCCCGCTCGGCGAGTCGGGCGACCCGGCCAGCCCGCACTGGAAGGACCAGCTTGAGAGCTGGCAGACAGTCAAGCCGCCTGCCTTTGCTTTCAGCCGGGCGGCGGTGGCGGAAGCGACGAAAGAAACCCTGATTCTGGCGGCGCCCAAGGAAAAGCTGTAGAGCGGAATCGTGTCCGACATCCGGCGCGGGCGCAAAGCCCGCGCCCTGACCTCCGACGAGAGAGAGCGCAATGACCAGCGAAAACAACTTGTGGGTTCTCGGCATCAGCGCGTCGCCGCACAACGGCGCGGCCTGCCTGCTAAAGGGCGACGAGATCGTGGCGGCGGTTCAGGAGGAGCGGCTCAATCGCATCAAGCGGGCCGCCATCTATGGGGCTTACCCCTCGCTCGCCATTGAATACTGCCTTGACTACGCCGGCATCGGGCCGGGCGACCTCAGCCTCGTCGTCAGTTGCGTGACCAACCGCGCGAAGGTCTCCGAGCAGGACCTGTCGTTGAACCCGGCCCTGCGGACCCGCGCGCACCAGACGCCTGTGATCTATATCCCGCATCACTATGGTCACGCCTTCAGCGCCTTCGCCACCTCTGGCTTTGCCGAGGCGGCGGTCCTGGTTCTCGACGGCGTTGGCTCACCCTTTGAAGATTTCACGGCGGAAGAGCAGGCGGCCTGCCGCTGGCCCGTGGCAGATGGCTGGGAAACCATCTCGCTCTACGCCGCCGCCGGCACCGCCATCAAGCCGCTTGAGAAACATCTGGTCGAAGACTTCGCCTGGGTCGGCAAAGAGCCGAGCGGGATGCGGACCTTCGGCAGCCTCGGCGGCATGTACGCGGCGGTCGCTCATCAGATCTTCGGAGACCTCCACGAGGCCGGCAAAGTCATGGGACTAGCCCCTTATGGCAAGCCGGAGATCGCCGCCGAAGAATTTTTCCACATTGAGGATGGCCGTTTCCTTTTCCACGACGAGGTGACGAAACGCTTCCGCCATGATGACCGCTGGCCCTTGCGGCAAGAAGCTTACGCCAACCTGTCGGCGTCGGTGCAGGCGGCGCTGGAGGAGGCGGTGCTGCGGCTCACTGAGCGCCTCTACGAACTCTGCCCGAACGACAACCTGTGCTACGCGGGCGGCGTGGCGCTCAACAGCGTCGCCAACGAGAGGATCGTGCGCGAGTCGCCATTCAAGAATGTGTACATCATTCCGGCAGCCGAGGACAGCGGCACGGCCATCGGCGCGGCTTACTACGGCCTGTGGCACCTGACGAAAAACAACACGCGCAAGCGGCTGGTCCACGATGCGGTCGGTCGGCCCTACACGCAGGCGCAAATACGCGCGGCCATCGCCGAGACGCCGGCGGTCGAGCCGCTGGATTGCGAAGACCCCATTGCCGAGACCATCGACCGCTTGTGCGAGGGGAAGATCGTCGGCTGGTTCGAAGGCCGCTCCGAACTCGGCCCGCGGTCGCTAGGGCAGCGTAGCATACTTTGCGATGCCCGCCGGCCCGAAGCCAAAGACGTCTTGAATCATCAGGTCAAGCACCGCGAATCGTTTCGCCCCTTTGCTCCGGTCGTGTTGCTGGAGAACGTCAGGGAGTGGTTTGACCTGGACGGCGCATGCCCGCACAGCCCTTTCATGCTGCGCATCTGCAAATTCCATGACGACAAGCAGGCGCAGGTTCCGGGGGTCGTGCATGTCGATGGCACTGGCCGTTTACAGACCGTCACACGCGAGGCCAACGGCTCGCTGTATCAGTTGGCGAAACGGTTCTACGAAAAGACGGGGGTGCCGATCATTCTGAACACCTCCTTCAATGTTGCCGGCGAACCGATTGTCGAGACCCCGCAAGACGCGCTGAACACGCTGCTATCGACGGGAATCGACTTCTGCGTGCTGGAAAACCAGACCGTGACGAAGCGGCGGGAGATCCTGTTTGAGCGCCAGGAGGTGGCCTGGCCTGAGCGCCTGACGCGCCAGATCAGTGAAACCCTGCAAGCGGCAGCGGGCGAAAAACGAGGGCCGGAAGGCGATGAGCCTGTCCGCGAGCGATCACTGCACGGCTATGTCGGCACCTTTGAGCATGAACGCCATGGCCGCGTGGTCGTCGAAATGCAAAAGGATGGGTTGCGGGCGACCCTGGGGAGCGGGGCGGCTATCAGGTCGAAGATCTCTTCGCCGCTCAAGCGCCGCCACGGCGACCTGTTCGAGGTGGCCGGCGGCACCATGTCGGGCTACCAGTTCGCCTTTCTGCCGGATCGCAGAGGGCGCGTCAATGTGCTGGCGCTGTTTCAGGGCAATCGCCTCGGCAACCGCCAGGTCTTCTTTCGCGCGCCGGTCGCGGGCGATAACCTGGCGGCCTCTGGCGAGCCCTTCGTCGGCACCTACAGGACGCTTGACAAGCTGATGACGGTCAGTCTGGAAGGCGACCGCCTGGCCGTTTCGACGCCCGGTCAACCGCCTTTCGCACTGGTCAGGACCTCGGCGACGGAGTTCTATCTCAAGCGGCTTCCCGGGTACGCCGTCGAGTTCAAGACCGGCAGCTCGGGAGCGGTCAGCGCCGCCGTCGTCACGCTGCCGAATGAAGTCGTCGTGCTGGAAAAGCTAGATCGCGCCTCGCCGGAAGGCGGAGATGGCGGGGCGGGAATTTATCCGCATCAGGGCGGGCTGAATACGTCGGCAGCTCCTTTGATGACCATTGTGGCCGGCGTCACTGATGATTAGGAGGGAGAGACATGAAGCTTGGCGATGTATTTAAAAAAGAGCGTGAGCGCAAGAGACTGACGGTCGATGATGCGGCGGCAAGACTCGGCCTGACGGCGACCGCCTACACGGAGGTGGAAGGCGGGTCGTCGCCGATTGAAGACTGGGCGCCGAAACTGGCCGAGATCGCCATCAAGCTGGCGACCCCGACCTCGCGCTTGATCAGCGAAACGGGCAAGTCGGCGCAAGCCGCACAAGAGGACGGCCAATGCGGGCGGCTGATCCGCGCGCACAGAGAGAGTCGCGGCCTGAGCCGCGAGACCCTGGCCACGCAACTGGGCTGGCCGGTCGAGCAACTCGCCGCCGTCGAGAGTGGCGTTAGCCCGCTGGAGCAGTACGCGCCGTTGACGCTGCGCTTCGCCGAGGCCGTCGATCAGCCCATTTTCAACCTTTTCTACCCTTGCGGCCTGCCGTTCACCGAACTGACCGACTACCCGTAAAGGCGGCACGCCACCGGCCCCGCGCGAGACTGTGGGGCGCATCGGGGCCGCCCTACGGGGCTGTAACGTGTCCGGCCCTGGCTCACGCCGTTTGACTCACGGGAGCAGGGCACGGGCGGGCCGACATTGACAGTCAGACCACCCGTGCCGACCGCGACCGTTTCGGCGGCAGGCCATCGGCCTGTTGGGCCGGTGCCCCAGTCTCGCCCGGCAAGCCTACCCTGATTCAGACGGCGCGAATAGCGGGCAAGCGAGAGGAATCCACATGCTAGTCTTGGGAATTTCGGGCGGCATGAATCTCGTCTACGAAGATCACTACCCGGTCAGTCGAGGTTCATTCCACGATGCCGCCGCCGCCCTGGTTGATGACGGCAGAATCGTTGCCGCCATCGAAGAGGAGCGGCTCAATCGAATCAAGCATACGAATAAGGCCCCGGCGGCGGCCATACGCTTCTGCCTCGACAGTGCGAAAGTCAGCCTCAATGACGTGGACCGGGTCGCCTTCTTCGGCACGGAAGGGTTCCTGAATGGCTTCCTCAAGCGCCATCACTTGCACCACCGCCAGTCGGACTTTACCGACGCCAGGGGGTTAATCCGGCGCATATTCAACGAGGAACTGGGTTTCACAATCGCCGACGATAAAATGACCTTCGTCCATCATCATATGGCCCACGCCGTCAGCGCCTTTGCGCTGTCGGGGTTCGAGCAGAGCCTGATCCTCACGATTGACGGCCACGGCGATGGGATAGCCGGCATGCTCTTGCAGGCAGAAGGCCCGCACCTGTCGGTCATCAACACCATCCCGACGTCGAAATCCCTCGGCTGGTTTTATGATGACGTCATCCGGTATCTGGGGTTTGAAGAGTTTGAGGAGTACAAGGTGATGGGGCTGGCCCCTTACGGCGACCCCGGCAGGTTTCGTGACCTGTTCAAGACCTTTTACAGCCTGATGCCGAACGGCGGCTACGCCCTGCATAAGGAGCGTTTGGAGGCCCTGTACGACGTGGTGCCGCCGCGCAAGAAGGCCGAGGCGATCACCCAGCTCCACATGGACGTGGCGGCGGCTTTGCAGGAGTCTCTGGAAGAGATCGTCCTGCACTTGCTGAGATACTTCAGGAGAAAGACCGGCCAGCGCAATCTCTGCCTGGCCGGCGGGGTCGCGCACAACTGCTCGCTGAATGGGAAGATTCTTTATTCGGGCCTGTTTTCGGATGTCTTCGTGCAGCCGGCGGCGCACGACGCGGGCACGGCCATCGGCGCCGCCTTACAGGTCTACCGCGAAAACCACCCGGCCGGTAAGGCACGCCGCCTGGAGCATGTTTACCTGGGAACCGACGTCGGCGACGACGCGCTCATCGCCGCGACGTTATGGCCCTGGCGGCGATTGATCGAGTACGAGCGCGTCGATCATATAGCCGCGCGCGCGGCGGCGCTGCTCGCCGACGGCGCGATCATCGGGTGGGTTCAAGGCCGTTCGGAATTTGGCCCGCGTGCGCTCGGCAACCGCAGCATCGTGGCCGACCCGAGGCCGGCTCAAAACAAAGACATTATCAACGCGATGGTCAAGAAGCGTGAAGGCTTCAGGCCCTTTGCGCCCTCGGTCCTGGAAGAGTGCGCCGGCGATTACTTTGACTTGCCCGCCGGCCAGGCGCGCCTCCCCTTCATGGTCTTTGTGGTGCGTGTGCGGAAAGACAAACAGGCGCTGCTCGGGGCCGTCACCCATGTTGATGGCAGCGCCAGAGTCCACACGGTCTCCAAAGCGACTAACGAGCCGTTCTGGAACTTGATCAACGAGTTCGGCAAACTCACCGGCGTCCCCGTGCTCCTCAACACGTCCTTCAATAACAACGTCGAGCCGATTGTCGATTCCGCCCAGGACGCCGTGGTCTGCTTTCTGACGACGAGCCTGCATTACCTGGTCGTGGGGAATTATCTGGTGCGCAGACGAGAGCATGACTATCTAGCCTACCTGGATATGATCCCTTCCATGCCGTTGTACACCCGCATGCAGCAGGTCAAAGGCTATGTCTCCAGTAACCAGACGCGCACGGCTTGCAAGATCAGCAACACCTACGATCAACGCTTTCAGATTGAAGTCAGCCCCGAAGTCTTCTCCGTGCTGTCGAGCGCCGATGGCAAGGCCAGCCTGGGCAGGCTACTCGACCGCCACGGCAGCGGCGACGGCAAAAAGGCGCAGGTTGACGAGATCATCCGCTTGTGGACCAAACGGGTCGTCAAGCTGAGCCCGCCGGCGCGCCGATAAACAGCCCGGCCCTCCTTCTACGCAGATGAAGAACACGGTGTCCACGTCAGACCGCCGGTTGGTGCCGGACCTTGAGCCGCTCAACCTCGTCGAGCTGCTACGCCACAGGGCCGCGGCGCAGGCCGAGCGAGCGGGCTACACCTTCCTCGCCGATGCGAGGACGCCGGCAGCCTGCATGACCTACAGCGAGCTGGACCGGCGGGCGCGGGCCATCGGCGCATGGCTGCAATCCCGCAGGGCCGCCGATGAGCGCGTCTTACTGCTCTTTCCGTCCGGCATTGATTACATCGCGGCCTTCTTCGGCTGCCTCTATGCCAGGGCGGTGGCCGTTCCCGCCTACCCGCCGCGCTCCAACCGGCGCCTTGGCCGCATCGAAGCCATCATCGAAAA
The DNA here is from genome assembly GCA_035275065.1 of Blastocatellia bacterium. Classification (NCBI taxonomy): domain Bacteria; kingdom Pseudomonadati; phylum Acidobacteriota; class Blastocatellia; species Blastocatellia bacterium. The sequence continues at coordinate 27,890 of DATENM010000129.1, read as the reverse complement.
CGCGTCGCCGGCGATCATTCTCACCGCCAGCCGCCTGCTGCCGCAGATACAGTGGCTGCGCGAGGCGGGGGCAGGACGGAAGGCGGCGATCTGCGCCGTCGATGCCATTGAAGACGAATGGGCGGACACCTGGCGGCGGCCTTCTGTGGCCGGACATACACTGGCCTTCCTCCAGTATACGTCAGGCTCGACGGCAACGCCGAAAGGCGTGATGGTGACGCATGAGAACCTGCTCGACAACGAGCGCCTGATTAAGCACGCCTTTCGACAGACTGAAGCGTCAATCATCGTCTGCTGGCTGCCGCTATTCCATGACATGGGACTGATCGGCAGCGTGCTGCAAACGCTATACGCCGGCGCGCGCTGCATCCTGTTGTCGCCGACGACCTTTCTGCAAAACCCCTCGGCGTGGCTCGAAACCATATCGCGCTACCGGGCGACGACCAGCGGCGGGCCGGATTTCGCCTACGCCCTGTGCTCGCGTAAGGTCAGCGCCGAGCAACGCGAAGCCATTGACTTGAGCACCTGGGAGACGGCCTACTGCGGGGCCGAGCCGATACGCAAACAGACGCTCGACCAGTTCGCCGCCGCCTTTTCGCCCTGCGGATTCCGCCCCACGGCCTTTCACCCCTGCTACGGGTTGGCCGAGGCCACCCTGTTCGTTTCAGGCAGTCAGAGCGGGGGCGGGCCGACGATTAAATCGGTCCGTGGCGAAGCCCTCAAACGAAACCGCCTGGAGCCGGCGGCGGCTGAAGACGCCGACGCGCGCCATCTGGTGAGTTGCGGGGAGAGCGGCGCGGGCGGGCGAATCAGGATCGTCGATCCACTGTCTCTGACGGAATGTCCGACCGGCCACGTCGGCGAGGTCTGGGTCGCGGGGGCGAGCGTCGCCGCCGGCTACTGGAACCTGCCTGACGAATCGCGTCGCACCTTCAAGGCTTATCTGGCCGACAGCGGCGCAGGCCCTTTCCTGCGCACCGGCGATCTGGGCGTCATCGAGGATGGCGAGTTGTACGTGACCGGGCGCTCGAAAGACCTGATCATCATTCGCGGTCGCAATCATTATCCGCAGGACATTGAATTCACCGTCGAGCGTTGTCATCCGGCGGCGCGGCCCGGCGGCGGCGCCGCTTTCTCCGTGGAGGTCGGCGGCGAAGAGCGACTGGTCATCGTTCAAGAGATCGAGCGGCAGTATCAGGAAGCGGACTTGCACGAGGTCGCCGAGGCCATCCGCGGGGCAGTGACCGAAGCGCATGAGGTCCAGGCGCACGCGGTCGTTTTAAGCAAACCGGGCAGCGTGCCCAAGACTTCGAGCGGCAAAGTGCAGCGCTCGGCCTGCCGCGAAGCGTTCTTGGCCGGCGCACTAAACGCGATTGAATCGAGCCTGGTCACAGAGCCGGGCGACCTGCCTGTCGAATCAGATCAGCCGACGGTCTCCCGTGAAGAGTTGCTGGCCCTTGATTCGGAACCTCAACGGCGGCTGCGGCTGGAGCGCCACCTGCAAAGTGTAGTGGCACGGCTGCTGGGACTGGCGCCCGGCCAGTTGCCTTTGCAGCAACCGCTGATGCGGCTCGGAGTGGATTCGCTGAAGGCGATGGAACTGCAAAATGAGATCGAGACGGGGTTGAAGATTTTCTTGCCCATGTCGGCCTTTTTGCAGGAGGAAAGTATCTCCAGGCTCGCCCTGCTGGCAGCCGCCGAGCTGACGAGGCCGGTTGATGAGCCGCCTTCAGAGCCGGCCGCTCCGGCCAACGAGGAGGCGGACTTTCCGCCCTCGTTCGGTCAGCAGCGGTTGTGGTTCCTGGACCAGTTGACGCCGGGCAATCCGGCCTACAATATCGCGGTTGCGTTTCGCCTGGTCGGCTCTCTGAATCGCTTTGCGCTGGAGCAGGCGGTCAGAGAGATTGCCTTCCGCCACAGCGCCTTGCGAACCGTTTTTAGAGAACGCCAGGGCCAGCTCGCGCAGGTCATACAGCCGGCGGCGCAAATCGGGCTGCCGCTGGTTGATATGGGAAGCGTGGCAGCCGGCAAGGCTGACGAGCTGGCGGCGGCAGAAGCTCGACGCCCTTTCGACCTCAAGCAGGGGCCACTGCTACGCGTGCGCCTGCTGCGCTCGTCAGCCGACGAGAGCCTGTTGCTGCTGACGCTGCACCACATTATCAGTGATGCGTGGTCGCTCGGAGTTTTGCTGGACGAGTTGGCTGCCCTTTACCGGGCCTATCTGGCGGGCAACGCCTCGCCGCTAGCGCCGCTGCCGGTTCAGTACGCGGATTTCGCCCTGTGGCAGCGCCGGCAATTGCGAGGCGACCTTCTGCGAAGCCAGCTTGCGTACTGGCAGCAGCAGTTTGCCAGGCCGGCTGCCGAGCTTGAACTGCCCGCCGACAGGCCGCGCCCGCGGCGGAGTGTAAGCCCCGCGGCGTTTGAAAAACTGACTCTCACGAAAGAACTCTCAGACGAAATCAGAAGGCTCGCCCGGAAAGAGGGAAGCACACTGTTTATGGCCCTGCTGGCGGGGTTCTCTGTGGTGCTCCACCACTACACGGCGCAGAGCGACATCACGGTCGGGTCGCCCATCGCAGGGCGCAACCGCGCCGAGTTCGAGCGGCTCATCGGTTTCTTCGTCAACACGTTGGTCTTGCGGGTCGATCTGTCCGGCAACCCGACCTTCCGCCAACTCCTCGGGCGCGTCCGCGACGTGGCCCTACAGGCATACGCTCACCAGGACCTGCCATTCGAGCGGCTGGTGGCGGCCATTGCGCCGGAACGCACGGTCAACCATTCTCCCTTGTACCGCGTCTGGTTCGGTCTGCACGCCGGCGCTTTGCCGACCGTGAAACTGCCCGCCGCCACGCTGACTCCGCTCGAGACGGTTTCGCAGGCCGCCAAAGTCGATCTGGCCGTCCACTTCGTAGATGGCGCGGCGGGCATCAGCGGCAACTTCGAGTATAACGGCGACCTGTTTGAAGCCGGCACTATAGCCGATCTATGCGAGTCCTTTCGAGCGGTCCTTGAAAGGGCGACGAGGCAGCCGGGCCTCAGCTTGCGGGCGCTCGATGAGCACCTGCGAATGGCCGGCAGGCATTACCAGAGCCGCGTGGCGGCGAAATACGAAAGCGCGCTTCATCAGCAGTTGAAGCAAGTCCGGCGTCGTGTCGTCTCAAGTTAAATTGAGAGGACGCAAGATTGGGATAAAAGACCGGAGTGGCATGGAGAACCATCGGCGTCAGCGCAGAAATGCCTTTGTAGCCTGTGCCACTTCGCCCAATCTTGTTAGCCCAGGACCGAAGAGCCGCCGGGCAAGACGGGCGCTCAACCCTCCCGCGAGCACTACACCCATCCGAAGGAGTTCCTGTGTCAATAGCTCTGCCTTCCACCTCGAAAGACGGACAGGAAACAACCGCACGGCTGATCAAGCTTCTGGTCTGGGATCTTGATAATACGATCTGGCAGGGCACCCTGCTTGAGGGCGACGGCGTGCAGGTGCGGGACGGCGTACACCAGACGCTCAAGGCCCTGGACCAGCGCGGCATTCTGCACTCAATTGCCAGCAAGAACGACCATGAGCAGGCCATGGCAAAGCTGAAAGAGGCGGGGCTGGATGAGTACTTCCTCTACCCCCAGGTGAACTGGAACGCGAAGTCGTCCAGCATCCGCTCAATCGCCGGCTCCATTAACATCGGTCTCGATGCGGTGGCTTTCATTGACGACGAAGCCTACGAGCGCGAAGAGGTGAAACACGCCCTCCCCGAAGTGATGACGCTGGCGGCCAGCGAGTTGGCGACCCTGACGCAGAGGCCGGAGTTCTCGCCGCGCCTGGTCACCGAAGACGCCGCCCGCCGCCGCGAGATGTACCGCGCCGCGGCGCGGCGCAAGCTGGCCGAGGAACAGTTCGTCGGGCCGAGCGAAGAGTTTCTCGCTACCCTCGGCCTGGAGTTCACTATCGGCACCCTCCAGGCGGAGGATTTGCAGCGCGCCGAAGAATTGACCCTGCGGACGCACCAGCTCAACACCACCGGCTATGTTTACTCGCCCGATGAGTTGAACGCCCTGCGCCAATCCGCCGACCACCTCTTCCTGGTCGCGAGCCTCAAAGATCACTTCGGAGACTATGGGAAGATCGGCCTGACGCTGGTCGAGAAGGGGCACGACCTCTGGACGATCAAGCTCTTCCTGATGTCCTGCCGCGTGATGTCGTTTGGCGTCGGAACCATCATGATGAACCACTTGCTTCAGCTCGCCCGTGCGGCGGGCGTCCGCTTACAGGCCGAATTTCTCGCCAACCAGAGGAACCGCATGATGCTGTTGACCTTCAAGCTCGCCGGCTTCCGGCAAGTCAAACGCTCCGGCGATTTCATCATCTTCAAACACGACCTGAGCCAGCCGGTCGGCGCGGACTGGGTGAAATACACGACCTCGGACTGGCTCAGAGTTCAACGCCATCCCGAATGGGTCAAGGTTCACGTCGCCGACTGATGGGCGAGGCCACAGACCCCTGCCGCCCCACCGGCGGGCAGTCGGGTCAAGAGCCCTAACTCATCGACAGGAGATTTCATGGAAGGTCAAGCGGCGCTCAAAAATGGCGGGCAGAGTGAAGAAGCGCACCGCTACTACGCCTCGCCCCAACAGGAGCGTTTGTGGTCCTTGTTGCGGGACGGCGGAGGGCTGGCCTACCGCTCACAGCAGGCCATACTGATCCGGCAGCGCCTTGACGCGGAGAGGTTGCAACGCGCAATGGTCACCGCCATGAATCGCCATGAAATCCTGCGCACGACATTCGACTACCTGCCGTCGGAGTCCAGGCTGGCACAGGTCGTCAGGCCGGAACTCTGGCCGGCCTTTGAGCGGGTTTCGCTGATCGGGCGCACTCTGCGGGATCAACAGGATGAAGTCGGACGGCGGTTCGACGAGATGAAGCGCAAGCCTTTCGATTTTGAGAATGGCCCGCTCTGGCGGGTGCAGGCCATCGAGCTGTCGGACGACAAGCACGTCCTGCTGGCGTCCATCGCGGCGCTTTGCGGCGACTCGGCGACGCTGGCTCAATTGCTCACCGAGCTTGCCGGCGTTGGCCTTGAGGGTTCCGCGTATGACGGCGACCGCCTCGACCCTTTGCAGTATGCGGACTTCGCCCAGTGGCAGCGCGAAGCGATTGACTCGGAGGAAGCAGAGGCGGGCAGACGGTACTGGCGTCGGAAAGTCCTTTCGTCTGATCTCGCGCTCGATCTGCCTTTCCTGGCGAGCCGCCGCGTGACCACCTTTACGCCGGCCATGATCGCTTGCCCGCTCGACGCGGCGAGGGCGGCGCAGCTCGCCGGCGTCAGCCGCGGGCTTGATGTGCCGCCGTCCGTCTTTCTGTTGAGCGCCTGGATGGCTCTGCTATTTCGCCTGACCGGCGGGCGCGCTTTCAATGTAGGCGTTCGCTCTGATGGGCGTAAATATGCCGAACTGGACAAGGCACTCGGGCTGTTTGCGAGATACCTGCCGGTCGAGTGCGGCATGGAGAGTCATTCGCGCTTCGCGGAGGTCTTAGGCTGCGTCCGCCAGTCGGTCGAGGAGAGCTACACCTGGCAGGACTGTTTCACCTGGGAACGGCTCGCGCCGTCGGGGCCTGAGCCGGAGCGGCCACCATTCTGCTCGGCCCTCTTCGAGTTTGTCGCTCAGCCCGCCCGTTCATACCGCGGCGACGGCGACTTCTCCAGCGCCGGCCGCTTTGAATGTATCGAGCCCTATGAGGTGAAGCTGGCCTGCTTCGAAAAAGAAGAAGGGCCGGACCTGGAGTTGCACTATGACGCCGGACGTTTTGACGTGGAAGGGGTGCGGCGGCTAGGTGACGCGCTGAAAGTCCTGCTTGAGTCGGCCATTGCCAACCCCAGCGCGCACGTCGGTGAGTTGCCGCTGCTCGGAGAGTTAGAGCGGCAGCACCAGTTGGTTGAGCTAAATGATACAGGGGCCGGCGACGCCGCTGAAGAGGTCGTTCACGAGCTGTTTGAGAAGCAGGCGAAGCGGACGCCAGACTCGATAGCGGTCGTGTGCGAGGACCAACAAGTCACATACGCCGCCTTGGGGCGGCGGGCCGAATGCCTGGCCCACGAGCTTCGGCGAAGAGGGGTAAGGGCGGACGTGCCGGTTGCCTTGTGCGCGGAGCGCGGCATCGATATGGTGGTCGGCCTGTTGGCCGTGCTCAAAGCCGGCGGTGCTTACGTGCCGCTTGATGCGGCGTACCCGAAGGACCGGTTGGCCTACATGCTGGAAGACAGTCAGGCGACTCTCATGCTGACGCAGCGCCGGATGGCGAAGGAGATGTCTCATCTCAAGGTGGAGATGATCGCCCTCGACGCGGAATGGGAATCGCCCGGCTCGGTCAGCGCCGCCGTCGCGGCCTCGGCGGTAAGCCCGCAGAATCTCGTCTACGTCATCTACACGTCGGGCTCGACGGGCAAGCCCAAGGGCGTGGCGGTTGAACATCGCCAGTTGGTCAATTACAGCCGCGCCATCGCTGGCCTGCTTAGGATCAGGGAAGGCGAAGGGCACGCGACGCTGTCAACGCTCGCTGCCGACCTCGGAAACACGGCCATATTCCCGGCACTGCTCACGGGCGGCTGCCTGCATGTCATCTCCGCCGAGGCCATGCAGGATGCGGCGGCGCTCGGCGATTACTTCGAGAATCATTTCATCGATTACCTCAAGATAACGCCTTCGCACCTGGCGGCCCTGCACGCGACGCGCGGCGGGCAACGTATACGCCCGCGCCGTACCTTGATACTCGGAGGCGAGGCCGCGTCCGCCGCATGGGTGCGACAGTTGCAAGAGGCGCAGCCGGACTGCAAAGTCATCAATCATTATGGCCCGACGGAAACGACGGTGGGCGCTCTGGCCTACGAGGTGAAGGCCGGCGAGAGCGGCGGCGAGCCGTCAGCCAGTCTGCCGCTCGGCCCGCCGCTCGCCAACGCGCTGGTTTACATTCTGGACGACGGCTTGAATGCCCTGCCCGGCGGCGCGAGCGGGGAAATCTACCTGGGCGGCGCGGGGGTGAGCCGCGGCTATCTCAACCGCCCCGACCTGACGGCGTCGAGATTTCTGCCAAACCCATTCGCGCGGCAGGCCGGGGGGCGACTCTACCGTACGGGGGACAGGGCACGGCGGCGGGCCGATGGGGCTATCGATTTCCTGGGCCGCCTCGATCATCAGGTAAAGATTCGCGGCTTCCGCATCGAGTTAGGCGAGATAGAAGCCGTGCTGGCCGAGCACCCGCTCGTGCGCACGGCGGTTGTGCTGGCGCGCGAAGACCGCCCCGGAAACAAGAGGATGGTCGCCTACATCGATACCAACGGCGGGACCGCCCTCGAACCCGAGGCGATCTGGGGCTATCTCAGGGACCGGCTGCCCGACTACATGGTGCCCTCCGATTATGTTCTGCTGCCGTCGTTGCCGCTGACCGCCAATGGCAAGGTTGACCGGCGGGCACTTCCCGCACCGGAGACGCGCGAGCAGGGCTCTGAGGCCGATTTCACGGCCCCGCAGACTGAGGTTGAAGCGCACCTGGCACGAATTTGGGCTGACGTACTCGGCCTCGACCGGGTCAGCACCGGCGCGAATTTCTTCCGGCTCGGGGGAGATTCCATTCTCAGCATTCAGATTGTCTCGCGGGCGAGAGAGGCCGGCTATCAACTGACGGAACGGGACATCTTCGAGCGCCAGACGATTGCCGAACTGGCCGAGGTCGTGCGTAAGCACAGTCGGCCTGTGGCCGAACAGGGGCCGGTAAGCGGCGAGGTTTCGCTCACACCGATTCAGCGCCGTTTCTTCGAGCAGGACTTCGCCGACCCGCACCACTGGAACCAGTCTCTACTGCTCGAAACGCGGCAGCCCTTGAGCGCGAGCCTGCTGGCTGAGACGCTCAGGCGCTTGTTAGAGCATCACGATTCGCTCAGGCTGCGGTTCACTCGCCACGGCGAGGCGGTGCGCCAGGTTTATTCAAGACCCGATGCGGGGCTGCCTTTTGCCGAGGTCGATATTGCGGCCCTGCCCGAATTGCACCAAAGGCTGGCCGTCGAACGCCTGGCCGCCGAAGCGCAGGCCAGTCTCAACCTTGCCGAAGGGCCGCTGCTGCGGGTGCTCCACTTTCAACGCGGCGGCAGCCGACCCGACTGGCTGTTGATTATCATTCACCACCTGGCCGTCGATGTGGTCTCCTGGCATGTGCTGCTCGACGACCTGCAAACCGGCTACGGGCAGCTTGCAGGCGGGCAGCCCGTGACTCTGCCCGTCAAGACGGCCTCTTACCGGCAATGGGCGGAGCAATTGACCGAGTACGCCCAATCGCCTGAGGTGCGGCGGCAGGGCGATTACTGGCTGAGTGGCGCCGACGAACCTGTGGCCATGCTCCCAGCCGAGCTGAACGGCGGGGTCAACTCTGAAGGCTCGACGTGTGCGGTGACGGTGTTACTCGACGCGCAAGCGACCGAGGCACTGCTGCGCGAGGTCCCCGGCGTCTACCGGGTCCAAGTTGAAGACATCCTACTGACCGCCCTGGTACAGGCGGTTGCCTGCTGGACCGGCTCCTCAAGACTGCTGGTCGACCTGGAAAGCCACGGGCGACACGACCTGTTGCCCGGCGTCGATATATCGCGCACGGTCGGCTGGTTCACGACGCGCTTCCCCGTGCTGTTGGATGCCGGAGACTCGCCGGCACCGGGGGCCGCCCTAAGATCGATCAAGGAACAACTGCGGCGGCTGCCGCAGCACGGAACAGGGTACGGCCTGCTGCGCTATCTGAGCGGCGACGCCGCGGTCGCCGCGCGGTTGCGAGCCTGCCAGCAAGCCCAGATCAGCTTCAACTACGTCGGACAGTTCGACCAGGTCTTTTCTAACAGCCCGCTGTTTGCGGGCATGCGGGAGTTGCGCGCTCCCAACAATAGCCCGCGAGCCGCCCGCCCGCACCTGCTGGAGGTGATCGGGCATGTCGCCGAGGGGCGGCTGCAATTCTCTTTCCGCTATAGTCAAAATGTCCACCGGCGCGTGACGATGGAGCGACTCGGCGAGGACTTCCTGGCGGCTTTGCGAGCGATCATCAACCACTGCCTGACCGACGCGAGCGGCGGCCTGACCCCTTCGGATTTTCCCGACGTGGCCCTGAGCCAGAACGAGTTAGATTCCCTGATGGCGAAATTCGGCTAACCCACTGCCTGACCGGACAGCTTATGACTAAGCGGAACATCGAAGCGATCTATCCCCTGTCGCCATTGCAGCGGGGCATACTGTTTCACAGCATCTATGCCCCCGACTCGCGAGCCGCCTACGTGGTGCAGTTAAGCTGCCCTCTCTACGGCAATCTCGACGTCGTGGCGTTTAAAAGGGCCTGGCAGAGGGTCGTTGATAGACACCCCATCCTGCGCACCCTCTTCACCTGGCAGGAGCGCGACGAGCCACTGCAAATTGTCCGCTCGCAGGTCGAGTTGCCTTGGGAAACTGCCGACTGGCGGCACCTGCCCGAAGACCGACATCAGGAGCGGTTGGAAGAGTATTTGCGGATTGACCGGGAGCGTAGCTTTGACCTGAGCGTGCCGCCGTTGATGCGGATGGCGTTGATCCGCCTGAGCTCGAACGCGCACCAGTTCGTCTGGACCAAGCATCACCTCTTGCTCGACGGGTGGTCTTCTATGATCGTCATGGAAGAGACCCTGGCTTACTACGAAGCCTTCAGGCGGGGGCGTGACCTGGCGTTGGACCGCCCTCGCCCATACAGAGATTACATCGCCTGGCTGAAGCAACAGGACATGGCGGGCGCTGAGCGGTTCTGGCGGCGGCTCCTGGGCGGCTTTCGCTCCCCAACGCCGCTGCCGATGCAAGCCTCTAGCGCGGCGGCATCGACACAGGAGGCGAGCGACCGCGAGGTGCGCGCCGATTTACCGGCGGCCATGACGGAAGCCTTGCAGGCGCTGGCCCGCCGCCATGGCGTCACCTTGAATACGCTCATCCTCGGCGCGTGGACACTCCTGCTGAGCCGTTATAGCGGTGATCCAGACGTGGTCGTCGGGGCGACCCTTTCCGGACGCCCGGCAGACCTGCCCGGCGTCGCATCTATGGTGGGGTTGTTCATCAACACGCTGCCCGTGCGCGTGCAGGTGTCGCCGCAGACGCCTTTGCTGTCGTGGCTGCAAGCCCTGCAATCGCAGCAGGCCGAAGCGCGCCAGTACGAATACAGCCCGCTGGTCGACGTACAGGGTTGGAGCGACGTGCCGCGCGGCGTGCCGCTGTTCAGCACCTACCTGGTATTCGAGAACTACCCGACACGCGGCACGTCGAGCAGCCCTGCCGGTGACAGCGGCGCCATCGAAATCGGCGAGGTGCAGATCAACGAGCAGCCTAATTATCCGCTGCTGGTCGTCGCCATTCCTGGCCGGCAGTTGCAACTGCGCTTGCTCTACAACAGCCGCCGCTTTGATGAGGCAACCGCTGCGCGCATCCTCAGACACTTGCAACGCATGCTGGACGAGATCGCTTGCGGGGCCGACAAGCGCATCTGCGAAATCGCCTTTCTGAGCGAGGCCGAAACGCATCAGGTGTTGGTTGAATGGAACGATACGCGGTCGCCGCTTCCAGGTGAGGGCAGCATCGCCGAGCAAGTTTCGGCGCAGGGGGCACGGCGGCCCGACGCCGTGGCCGTGCGCCATGAAGACGCACAGGTGAGCTACCGCGAGTTGAACCTGCGGGCCAACCAGCTAGCCCATTACCTGCGACAGCTTGGCGTCGGGCCGGACGTGCGAGTCGCCATCTGCATGGAGCGGTCGATTGACCTGGTGCTCGGGCTACTGGCCATCCTGAAAGCCGGCGGCGCTTACGTGCCCCTTGACCCCGGCTACCCGGCTGAGCGCCTGGCCTACATGATGGAAGATTCCGGGGCGGCAATCGTGCTGACGCAAGCGCGGCTGCGGGCGCGGCTGCCGCAGGGCTTCGCCATCGAGGTCTGTGTAGACGCCGATTGGGAGATCATCGCGCAGGAAAGCGGCCTCGCCCCGCAGCCGCGAGTCTTTCCCGAACAACTTGCATACGTCCTTTATACCTCCGGCTCGACGGGCAAGCCCAAAGGCGTCGCCATAAGCAACGGCTCGCTGGCGCACCACATGGCGTGGTTCGACCGGGAGTTTTCGGTGCGCGAAACGGACCGCGTGCTACAGAAGACGCCCTTCAGCTTCGACGCCTCGGTGTGGGAATTTTGGGCCCCGTTGTTGAGCGGCGCCGAGCTGGTTATGGCTCGCCCCTCAGGACATGCCGACGGCGAATACATGGTGCAGGCCGTGAGGGAAAACCAGGTGACCGTTCTGCAACTGGTCCCTGCACAACTGCGGCTGATGCTTGAGGCCGGCGGCCTCGACACCTGCACTAGCCTCAGGCAAGCCTTCTGCGGCGGCGAAGCGTTGAGCAGCGAGTTGCAGGAGAAAGCCTTACGGCAACTGGCATGCGGGTTGTGCAACCTGTACGGCCCGACGGAAGCCACTATCCAGACGCTCTTCTGGCATTGCGAGCCCTTTGAGGGGCCGAGCGCCCCTATCGGTCGTCCGATAGCGAACACGCGGGCCTATCTCCTCGATGACGAGCTCGCTCCGGCTGCCCCAGGGGCAGCCGCACACCTCTACATCGGCGGCCCCGCCCTCGGGCGCGGCTACTGGGGAAGGCCGGATTTGACCGCCGAGCGGTTCATCCCCGACCCCTTTACCGGCTCCGGAACCCGTATGTACCGCACGGGCGACCTGGCCCGGCATCTAGATGATGGGAACGTAAACTACATTGGACGCACGGACTACCAGTTGAAAATCCGTGGCTTCCGTATCGAGCTCGGCGAAATCGAAGAGGTGCTGGCGCAGCATCCGGCAGTCGGGCAGGCCGTGGCGCTGGTGCGCGAAGATGATCCCGGCGTGCAGCGGCTGGTGGCCTATGTCGTGGGTACAGGACAAGCGCCGCCCGCCGCCGAGTTGATGGATTATTTGCGGGGGCGGCTTCCAGAGTATATGTACCCTGCCGCCTGTGTGGTGTTAGAGGCCATGCCGCTGACCCCTAATGGCAAGATTGACAGGCGCGCGCTGCCCAGGCCGGAGATACAGCCCAGGCGGCGGGGCTATGACGCGCCGACCAACACCGTCGAAGAAACGCTGTGCGGCATCTGGGCGCAGGTCTTGGGGGTCGAGCGAGTCGGCATTGAGGACAACTTCTTCGAGCTGGGCGGCGACTCCATCCTCTGCATACAGATTGTCTCCAGGGCCAGACAGGCCGGCTATAACCTGGCCCCCGTGGACCTCTTCGAGCACCAGACGGTCGCCGCGCTGGCCGCGTCCGTCCATACAGCGCCGGCGAATGTGGCGGAGCCCGAAGCGGCAGAGGGCGATGTCGAACTGACGCCCATCCAGCGGCGCTTCTTTGACCAGGGCTACGCCAATCCGCACCACTGGAACCAGGCCGTTCTGCTGACCGCGAGGGCGGCCCTGAAGGCGGAGCTGTTGGAAGAAGCCGTGGGCCACCTCTTGCAGCACCATGACGCGCTGCGATTTCGCTTCCGCCGGCAGGGCACGCACTGGCGACAGTTCAGCTCGCCAGCCGGCGACCGCGCGGCGGTTCAGCGGGTCGATTTATCGGGCGTGCCGGAGGCGCAGCAACTGGCGGCGCTGGAGAGCGTTGCCGCCGACCTGCAACGCAGCCTTAACATATCCGACGGGCCGCTGCTGCGCGTGGCGCTCTTTCAATTCGGCCAGCAGCAGGCTGACCGGGTCTTAATCATTATTCACCACCTGGTCATCGATGGCGTTTCCTGGCGAATCCTGCTCGAAGACTTGCAGAGCGCTTACGAGCAACTGGCGCGGGGCGGGACCGTGCAGTTGCCGCCCCGAACGACCTCTTTCCGCCAGTGGGCGCAGCGGCTGCAATCCTACGCTCAGACGGAGGCGCTCAAACAGGAAGCGCAGTACTGGCTCGCCGCCCCGTGGGAGGGCGCCGCGAGTGCGCTGCCGGTCGATGAGCCGGCGGGCTGCAACACGGTGGCTTCGGCGCGCACCGTGTCGGTCTGGCTGAGCGCCGAAGAAACCCGCGCGCTGCTCAGAGACGTGCCTGCGGCTTACCATACGCAGATCAATGACGCGCTCTTGAGCGCCCTGGCCCACGCTTGCACCCTGTGGACCGGTCAGGACGACGTGCTGATCGATCTCGAAGGGCATGGACGCGAGGCGCTGGCCGAAGACATTGACCTGTCGCGCACGGTCGGATGGTTTACGACGATCTTTCCCGTCCGCCTGCAATTGCGAAAGCGGCATGTGGGCGACGTGTTGAAGGAGATCAAAGAACAGCTCCGTGCGCTCCCGCGACGCGGCTTCGCCTACGGCGCTTTGCGTTACCTGAGCGGCGACCCGGACAGCCTGCGGCGACTCGACGAGCTGCCGCGCCCGCAGATCAGCTTCAACTACCTGGGGCAGTTCGACCAGCTCTTCTCGGAGGCTTCGCCGTTTGCGCCGGCACAAGAAAACCCCGGCCCCGTGCAGGACGGCGATAATCCACGCGGCCATCTGCTCGACCTCAATGGGTTGATCGTCAATGGGCGACTGCGCATCGACTGGACGTATAGCGAGAACATTCACCGCCGCCAGACGGTAGCGAATCTGGCTGACTTGTTTGCCGCTTGCTTGCGCGCCCTCATCGTTCACTGCCAATCACCGGGCGTCGGCGGCTATACGCCGTCGGATTTCCCGCTCGCCAACCTCGATCAGGAGACGCTCGACCGAGCGCTCGGTCGCAGGGCATCGGTTGAGGACCTGTACACGCTCTCGCCCATGCAACAGGGCGTGTTGTTTCATTCGCTCTACGCGCCCGGCCCGGCCCTCTACTTCGTGCAAACGAGCTGTCGCATTGGCGGGCGGCTGGACCCGCAAGCCTTCAGGCGCGCATGGCAGACCGTCGTCGGTCGGCATTCGGCCTTGCGGACCTCCTTCTTGTGGAAAGGGCTACAAGAGCCTTTGCAGCTTGTCCACGAAAAAGTCGAGGTCCCCTGGCATGAAGAGGATTGGCGGCCCCTTTGCCCCGACGAGCAGTGCGCGCGTCTGCGGCAGTTCCTCGTAAGCGACGCCGAAGCGGGATTCGATCTTTCCCGCGCGCCGCTGTTGCGCCTGGCCCTGCTACGCACGGGCGAAGACAGTTACTTCTTCGTCTGGAGCAGTCATCACTTGCTCTACGACGCCTGGTGCCGCGAGCTGATTATCAAGGAAGTATTCGCCTGCTATGACGGCGAAGCCCTGCAACGAGAGCCGCAACCGCGGCGCGCGCGGCCCTACAGAGATTATGTCGCATGGTTGAAGCGGCAAGACCACCAGCCCGCACAGTCATTCTGGAAAGAGGAGCTGAAAGGCTTCACCACGCCCACTCACCTGGCCTGTGATGCGGGCCGGCCCGCACAGCAAGGCAAGCGCAGGGAAGAACAGGTCCTGCTGCTCGATACCGACGAGACCCGGCAACTGTCGGAGATGGCGAAACATTTGCAGGTCAGCGTCAATACGATCATGCAAGGCGTCTGGTCGTTGATTTTGAGCCGTTACAGCGGCGAGACCGATGTCGTTTTCGGGACCACGGTTTCGGGCCGCGCGGCACCGCTCGAAGGCATCGACGCGATGGTCGGCCTGTTCATCAACACCATGCCCGTGCGCGTGCAGGTGCGAGCCGAAGAGACGGTCGGAGCGTTCCTGAAGCGCGTGCAGGCCGGACAGACGCGGGCACTTGATTATGAGCTGACGCCGCTGATGCAGGTCCAGGCGTGCAGCGAGGTGGCGCGCGGCGTGCCGCTGTTCGAGTACCTGTTCCTCTTTCAGAATTACCCGGTTCACGGTGCCATCCGCGAGCGCGCCGGGGCACAACTTCAGATCACCGAAGTCGAAAGCAACGAGGCCGTCAATTACCCGCTGATGCTCGTGGCCGAGCCCGGCGCGCGGCTGCGCCTGCGCGCGGCATACGACGCCGAACGATTTGCTGCGCACCACATCGCCGGACTATTGACGGATGTGCGACGGGCGCTGAAGACGATGGCGGGCGATGCCGATTGCCGGGTCGCCGAAATCGCCCGGGCGTCGGAATCCGTGCGCCACCATTTGCTGGTCGAAACCAATGACACGCGCCGCCCTGACGTTGCGCCACTGTGCATACACGAGATGTTCGACGAGCAGGCCGCGCGCACGCCGGATGCGGTGGCCGTCGCCGGCCCCGAAGGACAGTTGTCGTACAGGGCATTACAGGCCAGCGCCGACCGGCTGGCGACTCACCTGGCGACGCTAGGGGTCGGGCCGGAGACGTGCGTGGCGGTTTGTGTTGAACGAAGCCTCAACCTGGTGGTCGGCTTGCTGGGCGTGTTGAAGGCGGGCGGCGCCTACGTGCCGCTCGACCTGAATTACCCGGCCGAGCGCCTGGCTTACATGCTGGAGAGCGCCCAGGCCGCCGTGTTGCTGACACAGGAAGACTTGCTCCCCC
This sequence comes from Blastocatellia bacterium, assembly GCA_035275065.1. Taxonomy (NCBI): domain Bacteria; kingdom Pseudomonadati; phylum Acidobacteriota; class Blastocatellia; species Blastocatellia bacterium. The sequence goes on along the minus strand of DATENM010000129.1, from coordinate 12,398 downwards.
GATTGTCGGCGTTTGCCGGGAAGCTGGTTTGCCTGGATGGAGACTGGGCGCGGCGCGTCGAGGTCGGCGGCGACCGGCGGCCCGCGAAGGCTTCAGGGCAGAACCTTGCTTACATCATCTACACGTCGGGCTCGACCGGAAAACCCAAAGGGGTGGCGATTTCGCATGCGGCCTTGAGCAATTACATCGTCTGGGCGCGGGACGTTTACTTGCGGGATGCGGCACTGGGGTTCTGTTTATACTCGTCGCTCTCGTTTGACCTGACCGTCACTTCTATCTACACGCCGCTGATTACGGGCAACCGCATAGAGGTCTTCCGGCAGGAGGGCAGGGAGCCATTGCTTGACGAGATTCTGCGGGACGGCACGGCTGGCGTCCTGAAGCTCACGCCCAGTCACCTGATGATGATCCGGCACCGCGATAATCTCGACTGCCCCATCGAGCGATTGATCGTCGGCGGGGAGGCGTTCGAGTCGAGCCTCGCCCGCGATGTCTTCGAGAGTTTCGGCGGCCACGTGGAGATCTACAACGAGTACGGGCCGACGGAAGCCACGGTCGGCTGCATGATCAAGAAGTGGGAGCCTGGGGCCGACGCCGAGGCAACGGTGGGGATCGGCAGGCCGGCGGCAAACGCGCAGATTTACGTGTTAGACCGGGCCGGCAATCCTGTGCCGGAGCAGGTCAGGGGACAGCTTTACATCGGCGGCGCGGGGCTGGCGCGGGGCTACGTCGGGCAGCCGGAATTGACCGCGGAACGATTCCTCCCCGACCCGTTCAGCCGTCAGCCGGGGGCGCGGCTTTACCAGAGCGGCGATCTGGCGCGTTATGCGACCGATGGCGAGATCCATTTCATAGGCCGCATTGATGAGCAGGTCAAGATACGCGGCTTCAGGGTCGAGCCGGGCGAGATCGAGGCGGCGTTGTTGTCACACCCGTCCGTGCGAGAGGCCAGAGTGATGGCACAGAAAGACGGTTCAGGCAGCACGCGGCTGGTCGCCTATCTGGTGTCGGGCGAAGGGGCGGTGCCCGGCATCGACCACCTGCGCCGCTTCCTGCGCGAGAAGCTGCCGGCCTACATGGTGCCGTCGTCTTTCGTCAAACTGGCGGCCCTGCCGCTGAACCCCAATGGCAAGGTCGATCTGCACGCCCTCGCGAAACTGCCGGAAGAACGGCCCGAGTTAGAAGCACCGTTCGTCGCGCCGCGGGCGCAGCTGGAGCGTGACATCGCCGGGATCTGGCAGGACGTGCTTCGCCTGGAGAAGGTCGGCGTCTACGACAATTTCTTTGACCTGGGAGGCCACTCGCTCCTGCTCATGCAGGTTCACGAGCGGTTGGAAACCCTGCTGGCGCGGCGCCTACAAATGATTGAGCTGTTCGACCACCCGACGATCAATGCGCTGGCTACGCACTTGTCCCGGCCAGACGGGCAACCGTCGTTGCCGGCGACGGACGAGCGTATCGAGCGGCGCAACCAGAACCAGGTCCGGCTGAGGCAGCGATTGCGGCAACGGAAGCTCGCCATGACGAGCCAGGCGGAGGCAAGCTATGAATGATCCGGCGACCTCTGCGCGCGCGGAATTGGACGTCGCCATCATCGGCATGGCAGGCCGCTTTCCGCAGGCCGGCTGCGTTGATGAGTTCTGGCAGAACGTGCGGGACGGCAAGGAGTGCATCAGCTTCTTCACCGAGCAGGAGATGGAGTCTGCCGGGGTCGGCCCGGCCACCTACCGCAACCCTCATTATGTGCGGGCCGGCGGCGTGCTCAAAGACTTTGACCGCTTCGATGCGCGCTTCTTCGGTTATTCGGCCCGCGAGGCCGAGATCATCGACCCGCAGCAGCGGCTCTTCCTGGAGTGCGCCTGGGAGGCGCTTGAGCAGGCGGCGTACAACTCCGAGCGTTACGACGGAGTGATCGGCGTCTATGGCGGCGCGTCGATGAGCCGCTACCTGCGCAACCTCTATTCCAACCCCGAGCTGGTCGCTTCGGTCGGTGTCTTTCAGATCGGCCTCGCCAACGACAAGGATTTTTTGAGCACGCGGGTGTCGTATAAGTTGAACCTGGAAGGCCCATCGATCACTGTGCAGACCGCCTGTTCGACCTCGCTTGTCGCCATCCACCTGGCCTGCCAGAGTCTGCTCGGCGGCGAGTGCGACATGGCTATAGCGGGTGGAGTCAGGGCCGGCGAAGAGGCCGGATACCTCTACCACGACGGGGGGATTGCTTCTCCGGACGGCCACTGCCGCGCCTTCGACGCGCGGGCGCAGGGAACGCTCGGCGGCAACGGCGTCGGCGTCGTCGTGCTGAAACGGCTCGAAGACGCGATGGCCGACGGCGATTACATTCACGCGGTCATCAAAGGCACGGCGATTAACAACGATGGCAATCTCAAGGTCGGCTACACCGCGCCGCGCATTGAGGGCCAGGCCGCCGTGATCCGCGCGGCCCACCTGGCGGCAGGGGTCGAGCCCGACAGCATTCAATATGTCGAAGCCCACGGCACGGGAACAGAGCTAGGCGACCCCATCGAGATCGCGGCCCTGACCAAAGCCTTTCGCGCCAGAACTCGCCGGACAGGCTTTTGCGCGCTCGGTTCGGTCAAAACCAACATCGGACATCTCGACGTGGCCGCCGGCATCGCCGGCCTGATCAAAACGGTGATGGCGCTTAAGCACAAGATGATTCCGCCTAGTCTGCACTTCACCGAACCGAATCCGAAGATCGATTTCGCGAACAGCCCCTTCTACGTCAATACCGCTTTGCGCGAGTGGAGTAGCGAGGGCCGACCGCGCCGCGCCGGGGTCAGCTCGTTCGGCATGGGGGGGACCAACGCCCACATCGTCCTGGAGGAAGCGCCGCCGCCGCCGCCGCCGGCCCCCTCCAGACACTGGCAGTTGCTGCTGCTCTCGGCGCGAACCCGTGAGGCGCTACAAGCCGGGACGGCCAACCTGGCGGACCACCTACAGCAACACGCCGATTTGAACCTCGCCGATGTCGCCCACACGTTGCGCGAAGGCCGGCGGCGGTTCAGCCACCGCCGCATGCTCGTCTGCGATGGCTCTGCGGCGGCCCTGGAGGTGCTGCGAGCCGGGGACGATAAGGCCATGCCGACGACCGCGTGCGAAGCCAACGACCGCCCTATCGCCTTCATGTTTTCCGGCCTCGGCGAGCAGTACGTCAATATGGCTCGCGGGATTTACCGAAGCGAGCCGCTGTTTCGCAAGCAGGTCGATGAGTGCTGCGAGATGCTCAGGCCGCTGCTGGGCCGCGACCTTCGCGGCGCTCTGTTTGCCGATGCAGGGCAGGCCGCGAAGACGCCGCCGGTTGGCACGCCGCCGGCTCTCGACCTGAGGCGACTGTTGCGCGGCGGGGCAGGCTGCGCCAATCAGGCGGCGCAGGAACTGCACCAGACGGCTCTGGCGCAGCCTGCGCTGTTTGTCATTGAATACGCTTTGGCGCGGCTGTGGATGACCTGGGGGGTGCGCCCCGCCGGCATGATCGGCTACAGCATTGGCGAATACGTCGCCGCATGTTTGTCGGGGGTCTTCTCTTTAGAAGACGCGTTAACCCTGGTCGCGCGGCGGGCGCAGATGATTCATCAACTGCCAGCCGGCGCGATGCTGGCAACGCCTTTATCGGAGGCGGAACTGCGCACGATGCTCGACGAACGGCTCTCGCTGGCGGCAGTCAATGGCCCCTCGCTCTGCGTCGTCGCCGGCAGCGTCGAGGCGGTTGACCGGCTCCAGGGTGAGCTGACGGCCAAAGGCATCGCCACCCGCAGACTACAGGCCAGCCATGCGTTTCATTCACGGATGATGGACCCCATCGCCGAACCCTTTGCAGAGCTGTTCAACCATATCGAATTGCATCCCCCGGCGATTCCTTACGTGTCGAATGTGACCGGCGATTGGATCACGGTGGAAGAGGCGACCGACCCGCACTACTGGGCCAGGCATATGTGCCAGGCCGTGCGCTTTGCCGACGGCATCGAGCGGCTGTGGGCGGAGCCACAGACGGTGTTGTTGGAAGTGGGGCCGGGGCAATCGCTCAGCAGCCTTTCAATTCTGCACCCGGCCAATGATCGCTCGGCGGACCGGGTCGTGCTCTCGTCATTACCCAGTTCGCTCGACCCGCAGCCCGACGAGGCATTCCTGCTGACGACGTTGGGCAAGCTGTGGCTGGCCGGAGCCAGCCTGGATTGGGACGCCTTCCGCGCCGAAGAAAAGCGCCGTCGCGTGCCGCTGCCGACCTACGCATTCGAGCGCCAGCGGTACTGGGTTGAGCGGCAGAACACGCCCGCCGCCACGGCACAGGGCGGCGCTGACCGCCTCGCCAAATTGCCCGAGGTCGCCGACTGGCTCTACCTGCCCGTGTGGAAACGCCGGCCGGTTATCCGCGAACGCGAAGGCAAGGCCGACGCCGCCCGCGCGCTGTTATTCGTCCCCGAAGGCGCGCTGGCCGGGCGCATGGCCGCGAGGCTCAGGCAGGCCGGCTGGGCCGTGACGACCGTCGAAGCCAGCGAGTCGTTTACCGCAGGCGGCTCCGCCTACGGATTGAACCCTGAAGCCCGGAGTGATTATGACCGCCTGCTCGATCATCTGATCGAGGACGACCAGGTGCCGGAACTGATCGTCCACCTGTGGCAAGCGGTGCCGGGCGGAGAGCCGGAGCCGGCCTTTGAGTACTTTGCCGCGTCGCAATATCTGGGGTTCTACAGCCTGGTCTTCCTGGCCCAGGCCCTCAGCAAACGCGCCATCACCAAGCCGCTCCGGCTCTGTGCCATAACCAGCGGTATGCAGGACATCACGGGCGAAGAGGAACTCTGCCCGGACAAGATGACCTTGCTCGGCCCGCTCAAGACGATGCCGCAGGAGTATCCCAATATCGAATGCCGCAGCATCGACGTCCGACTGCCGCGGCCCGGCAGTCGGGAGGAGGCGGAGTTGATTGACCAGCTTTATGAAGAGGTGGTCAGCGACTCAGCCGATACGGTCGTGGCCTTCCGCGGCCATCGCCGCTGGGCGCAGGAGTTCGAGGCGATTCCGCCTGCTGCCAGAGCGGCTACCGATCCCGGGTGGCGCGAAAGCGGCGTCTACCTGATCGTCGGCGGCCTCGGCCAGATCGGCCTGGTGCTGGCCGAAGCCTTGGCGAAGAGCGTGCAGGCGCGTCTGGTCCTGGTGGGGCGTTCGCCGTTCCCGCCCAGGGCGCAGTGGGCCGATTGGCTCGCGCGGCATGGCGATGCGGACCAGACGAGCGGCAAGATACGAAAATTACTGGCGCTAGAGGAACTGGGGAGCGAAGTGTTGACGCTCAACGCGGACCTCGGCGATGCCACACAGATGCGCAGCGTGTTGACGCAGACCGTCGAACGATTTGGCGCTCTGCACGGCGTCATTCACGCAGCCGGCGTCGTCGGGGAGCAGTCATTTCGCTCCATACAGGCTACGGGCGAAGTGGAGTATGGCTGGCACGTGCGTCCGAAGGTGGAGGGACTGTTGGTGCTGGAGGAGGTCTTGCGCGGCCACCATCTGGATTTTTGCCTCCTGTTTTCCTCGCTGACCTCTGTGTTGGGCGGGTTGGGATTCACGGCTTACACGGCGGCCAACCTGTTTATTGACGCCTTCGCCAGTAAACATAACCGCGGCGATTCGACGCCCTGGATCAGCCTGGGGTCGGACGCATGGCGCTTTGCTTCAGAAGGCGGCGACGCCACAACCGGCGCTGCCCTCGGGCTGGGCGACTTGGCGCTGACGCCGGAAGAAGGCGTGGAGATGGTGCGGCGGGCCCTGGCCTTGAAACGCTTCGGCCATCTGGTGGTATCGACGGCACCCTTGCAGCCCCGCATAGACCGCTGGGTCAAGCTCGAATCGCTCAGGCAGGCGAAGCCCTCGGAGCGAGGTGCCGGGCTTACGCTTCACGCGCGGCCAAACCTGCAATCGCCATTCGTCGCGCCGGCCAACGCGGTCGAAACAACGCTCGTCGGCTTGTGGCAGGAATTGCTGGGCTTTGAACCCATCAGCATCGACGACAACTTCTTTGAACTGGGCGGACACTCGCTGCTGATCGTGCAAATGATTTCCCGGCTGCGTGACCTGTTCCGCACAGAGATCCCTATGGAGGCGGTCTTCGTGACGCCGACCATTGCCGGCCTGGCCCGCCGCATCGAAACGGCCACGCAGAACGAGCCGGCAGTCGAGACGCCGCCTTTGGTGCCTGCGGGAGGCGACGGGCCAGCGCCGCTTTCTTACGCCCAGCAGCGGCTCTGGTTCATGGACCAGCTGAAGCCGGGCAACTCGGCTTACAACCTTGAGAATCCTGTGAGGCTGAGCGGGCGGCTGAGCACGGCGGGGCTGGAGCAGACGCTCGCCGAGATTGAAAGGCGGCACGACATCCTGCGCACCTCTTTCGCCATGCGGGACGGCAGCCCTGTACAGGTCAGCGCGCCGCCGAGGCATGTGAAATTGCCGCTCGTTGACCTGTCCGCGTTGCCGGAAGCCGACAAGCAGGCCATCGCCCGCCGGCTGGCGCTCGAAGAAGCCGACCGCCCCTTTGACCTGGCGCAAAGCCCTCTCTCCCGCGCCGCCTTGCTGCGGCTCGGCACCGAGCAGCACCTGTTGTTGTTTACCCTGCACCACATCGTCAGCGATGCCTGGTCAATGGATGTGCTGATCGGCGAGGTGTCGCATCTCTATCGGGCCTTCAGCGCCGGCCACGCCTCGCCGCTTGCCGAACTGGCCCTCCAGTATGCCGATTACGCCCTGTGGCAGAGGCAGTGGTTACAGGGCGAGGTGTTAGAGGCGCAGCTCGCCTACTGGAAGAAGCAACTGGCGGGGAGCCCGGCGCTGCTGGCTCTGCCGACGGACCGCCCCCGGCCAAAAGTTCAGAACTTCGCCGGTGCCAGTCAGGCGTTCAGCTTCGCGCCATCGCTGGCCGCGGCGCTCAGACGTCTGAGCTCGCAAGAACGCGTGACGATGTTTATGACGTTGCTCGCGGGATTTCAGGCGCTCCTGCATCGTTACACAGGCGAAGACGACATTGTTGTCGGGTCGCCGGTGGCGAATCGTCATCGCAGGGAAATCGAGCCGCTGATCGGCTTCTTCGTCAACCCGTTGGTCTTGCGCACGGACCTTTCGGCGAACCCGACCTTCAAAGAGTTGTTGGTGCGAGTCCGCGACGTGACGCTCGGCGCGCAGGCGCACCAAGACCTGCCGTTCGAGTTGCTTGTTGAGGCGCTTCAGCCGCAGCGCATGACGAACTACACGCCGCTCTTCCAGGTGGTCTTCGTCCTCGATCACATCTCTGGCCGGCGCGACGCGATTCTGCCGGGTCTTACGTTGGCCGCCTTCGAGATGGATACGAATACCTCGCCGATAGACTTGCACCTGGCCATCACCGACTTCGGCGAAGAGGTCCAGGGCCTTTTCACCTACGACCGCAACCTCTTCGACGAGCAGACCATCGCCGAAATGATCGAGTCGTTTATCGCCCTGCTGGCGGCGGTCTCCGCCGACCCGGAGCGGCGGATTCTGGACGTCTCGCTGCGACCGCTCGACGGCCTTGAGTGCGCCGCGGCCTCGGCGAGTAATGACCCGGCACAGGCCGCGGAGGGCCAGTTTTTGTTCTAGGGTGCTGGCTAGCGCAACGGCCAGACTGCCACCCGCGCGGGCTGTTACTTCCTCTGCGGCCATGCCGCCGCCGAACTGCCTTTGCCCGCACAGCCATTCACACACCACCAGATGATGCGAACCGGATGAGTCCGACCGGTTCCTCAGTCAGGAATATATAAGGAGAGTCTCCATGAGCACAGCAAAAGCAGAACATCTCATCTTTGACGCAAAGCTGAAAGCCGAACGGGATTATTGGGTCGAGAAGCTGTCGGGCGAGCGATGCGAATCCGGCCTCAGGTTGGATTTTGAAAGGCCGGCGGGCGACGCGGCGCCGCGTGCGGCAATCGCCGTCTCTGTAACCGGACCCACGTACGAGAATCTCATGAGAGTCACGGGGGGCGACGACCTGCTGACTTACACGTTTCTGATGGCGGCCCTCAAGCTCTGTTTGCAGAAATACAATGGCAGTGACGCCATCACCGTCGGCAGCCCGTCGTTGAGCAAGGACGCCGCCCCTGCCGCAGATGCCAACGCGCTGGCGATTGCCGACGAGATGGATGTCCGTGTGGCCTTTCGTACCTTCCTCTTGCAGGTGCAGGACACCCTGAAAGCCGCCTACGCCCGCCAGGCTTACCCCTTCGCCCGCCTGGTCAAGGACCTGGGCCTTGAGCCGGCGGCAGACCGCAACCCGCTGTTTAGCGTTGCCCTGGCGCTGACCAACATCCACGACGAGATGCCTGAGGTCGGCGTTGACGTGGCGATCAAACTTGATAAGGCTCCGGCCGGCGTCGTCGGCGAAGTCACGTACCGGACCGACCTCTTCCGCGCGAGCACCGTCGGGCGCTTCGTCAGACATTTCAACGCCGTTTTGAGTGCCGGGCTAGAGCACGTCGACAGCACCATCGGCGACTTGCATATCTTGACCGCCCCTGAGCGTCACGAGCTGCTGGTCGAATGGAATGACACGGCGGTCGAGTATGCCGGGGAGCGGTGCCTGCACAGGCTCTTCGAGGTCCAGGCGGCGCGCACCCCGGCCGCCATCGCCCTGCGGACAGCGTATGAGGACATCACCTACGGCGAGCTGAATCACCGGGCCAACCAACTGGCGCGCTACCTGCAAACGCTGGGGGTCGGGCCGGAGGTCACTGTCGCCGTCTGCGCCGACCGCTCTGTCGCCACCATCGTCGGCCTGCTGGCGGTCTTGAAAGCTGGCGGCGCTTACCTGCCGCTTGACCCTGCCTATCCGCAGGAACGCATCCGGCTGATGATGGCAGACACGCAGGCTCCGGTGCTGTTGACGCCGGCCCGCCTCGCCGACACCTGGCCGGATTTTGCCGCCCACCAGGTCGAGCTCGACAGCCAGTGGCCGGTCATCGCGCGGCACAGCGGGGATGACCTGCCGGGCGTCGCCGTTGCAGAGAACGCGGCTTATGTCATCTACACTTCGGGTTCAACCGGCAAGCCAAAAGGCGTGTTGGTTAACCACTGGTCGGCGAGCTGTCTGGTTGAGGCGCAGATCAAAGCCTTCGACATCAACGCCGGCGACCGCGTGTTTCAGTTCGCCCCGTTCGGCTTTGACGCGTCGGTCTCGGAGGTCTTCACCACCCTGGCGGCTGGGGCGACCTTGGAGATGGGCGAGCCCGAGGCCATGTATGTCGGCCCGTTCCTGTCCGAGGAGTTGAAGACGAGAGGGATCACCGCCGTCACCCTGCCGCCTTCGATTATGGCGGAGACGGCGGCTGAAAACCTGCCGGCGCTGCGGACCATCATAGCGGCTGGTGAGAACTGCGCCGCGGCAACCGCCGCGCGCTGGGCGGAGGGTCGTCTCTTCATCAACGCCTACGGGCCGACCGAAGTGGCGGTCTGCGCCTCGCTGTTCAAGCGGACGGCGGCAGCGTCCGAGGCACCGCCCATAGGCCGGCCCATCGAGAATAAGCGCATCTATCTGCTCGACCCGCTGATGAACCCTGTCGCCATAGGAGTTAAGGGGGAGTTGTTGGTCGGCGGGCCTGGCCTCGCGCGCGGCTATCTCAATCGCCCCGACGTGACGGCGGAACGCTTCATCCCCGACGGCTTCAACCCGCTGCCGGGTGCGCGGCTGTATCGGACGGGCGACCTTGCCGCTTGCCTTGCCGATGGCAACCTCACCTTCCTGGGCCGCGCCGACCATCAGGTGAAGATTCGCGGCCATCGCATCGAGCCAGGGGAGATTGAGGGCGTCCTCGGCCAGTCGCCGGCCGTCAAGGAGTCCGTCGTCATCGCGCGCCGCAGCCCTAACGGCGACGAACGACTGATCGCTTACGTGGTGCCGGCAGAAGGCGCAGAGGTTTCAGTCAGTGATCTGCGGGACCACTTGAAAGAACGGCTGCCCGAATACATGGTCCCGGCCTTCTTCGTGTCATTGTCGGCATTGCCGCTGACCGCTAACGGTAAACTGGACCGCCGGAATCTGCCCGACGTCGATTCGCGGCGACCGGAAATGGCCGACGGATACACCGGCCCGCGCAATGAGCTGGAGGAAGAATTGGCCGCCATCTTCGGCAACGTCCTCGGCCTTGAGACCGTCGGCATCTATGACAACTTCTTTGAGTTGGGCGGGCACTCTTTGCTGGCGGTCCAGCTCATCACCCAGATTCGTGACGCCTTTCAAGTCGAGTTGGACGTCATTGCCGCCTTCGAAGCGCCGACCGTTGCTGAGATGTCTTTGACTATCGTTCAGGCTCAGATGGAACAGTTGGATGGCGAAGGCAGCGCGGAAATGCTCAACGAGATCGAACAGCTATCCGAGCAAAAGGCCGAAACGGAGCACTCGGAAGATCACGGCCTGCGAGCGTGAACGGGAGCTGCCGCCGGCACCTGAAAGACAAGGAGATGAGTATGCTCGAAACCATTCTACGGCCCGAGGTCTTATGGCCGACAACAACGCTGTCGGTCGAGGTCAAGGACTATAGCCACCTCAACCCCAAGCTCGCCGGCATCATTCTAGAGCATGAACGCAAGGTCAGGGCGGCCCTGAAGGTGACCGCGGCGGCCGACTTGCGCCCTGATGCTTTCGTCAGCAACGTGCTCAAATGGGATTACCCGGAAATCCGTGACTTCCGGCAGATGGTGTTGCAGAGCGTGCGCGATTACATGGCGCTGGTCGGCGACCCGGATGACCCGGGCATGAAGATCACCGGCATCAACTGCTGGGCCAACGTCATGCGATTCGGCGAGGGCCTCGCCGTCCATCACCATGACCCGGCGTTCGTCAGCGGTCACTATCAGGTCCGCAACGGCAGCAATGGCGGTGCCGCCAAGGCCGATGGGGCGGGCGAATCCGGTCACACCGTCTACTTCCGGCCCGGGTTCATGGATCGCTGCCACGGCGTCGATGCCGCCGTCACGGCGTCCAATCTCTGGGATGAAGATTGGCGCGTCAGCGTCCCGGCTGAAGAAGGCCGCCTCTTCCTTTTCCCGAGCTACGTCCGTCATGAAGTCCGCCCCTTCATGGGCGACGGCGAGCGTATTTCAATCGGCGTCGATGTGTTCGTGAAGAAGCAACGCTCGCTCATCAACTTCCGCAGCAAGAGGTGGTTCATCCCCGAGTAAGCGCCGAGCGTGGCCGTCGCGGCAGGGGGCGTGAACCAGCTTGTCGGCTGGTCCCCGCACGGCGTTCACGGCTGTTCGCTTGTCGGGCTAGCTCGGAAGCTTCCGGCGACCTGATTAAGGGCAAACTGATGGCGACGATAATGGTCTTCCCGTTCCCGGAGTACGGGCATCTCAACCCGACGCTGAAGCTGGCGAAGGCGTTGAAGCAGGCCGGCCACAGCGTCTGTTACCTGGGCTTTGCGGAGTTCGAGGCGTACCTGACTGCTCAAGGGCTGGAGTTCATCCCCATCCTGGAGAGCCGTTGCGCGGGCGACGGCACGGGCCGCGCGCCCGCAATCATGCAGGTCACCCGGGCGATGAAAGCCCTGGCCGCCATCGAAGTGGCCAGCAGGGCGTCTTCGGCGATCTTCAGGCAGATCGAGAATGAGCTTGAAAGGATAACCGCGGAAGTACGACCCGACTTGTTGATAGTTGATACATTGATCGGCGGGTTGGCTTACAAGGCGGCCAGAGAATTTGGCGTCCCCAGTCTGTTGGTGAGCGCGTCGTACTTCGAGATGCCGATGCTGGGCAGGCCCGCCCCCGGCAGCGGCCATCCCGACCTGCCCGTGCTGGTGTTTTGTCCCGAAGCCTTCAATTTCCCCGGTGCCAGCCGGAAGCCGAACCACTTCAACATCGAGGCTTCAATAGACATGCAACGTCGGGAGCTGCATGCGTTCCCTTGGGACGCGCTCGACGCGTCGAAGCCGCTCATCTACTGCTCGGTTGGTTGCCAGCCGCATCTCTACGACGAGAGCGTGACATTCTATCGCGTGCTCATCGAGGCGTTGCGCGCGAAGCCGGACAGGCAACTGGTACTGGCTATCGGTCGGCATATGGACTGCGCCGCGTTAGGGCCGGTCCCCGACAACGTGCTGCTGATCAACTGGGCACCGCAGTTGGAGCTGATAAAGAAGGCTTCTTTGATGATCTCGCATGGCGGCCTGGGGGCGGTCAAGGAGTGCATCCTGTTGGGCGTGCCGATGATCGTCTTCCCCTGCCGCTGGGACCAGCCCTTCAACGCCGCCCGCGTCGTGGCGCACGGGCTGGGGCTGCGCGGCAACATCAAGCAGGTGACGGCGGCGCAGGTCGGCGGGCTGATCGAGGCGGTGGCGGGCGAGGCGTCGTTCAAGCGGCGGGTCGAGGCGATGAGCCGCACCTTC